>NZ_JBEPBF010000143.1:0-25752 GCF_040298985.1 Streptomyces sp. NPDC001093
GAGCTACCTCGCCGGCCTCCACCTCCGTGCCTCGATGATCTGGATCAACGACCTCCTGAAGGCAACTACCTGATCACAACATCACACAGGCCCTAGGCCGTTTCTCTCGGATCATCCTATCGTTGGTCTGATGTGCCGTTGAGTAACGTGCAGTGGGCGCGCATCGAGCCGTTGTTGCCGGACCGGACGCCGAAGCGCGGCGGACGATGGCGCGATCACCGGCAGGTGATTGACGACGCGATCGCTTGGAAGTTCCAGACCGGCTCGCAGTGGGTTCACCTGCCCGCCGAGTACGGCTCCTGGAAAGGCGCCTACACCCGGCTGAGGAACTGGGCGATCGACGGCACCTGGGAGAAGGTCTTCACCGCCCTGCTCGCACAGGCCGACGCGGAAGACGACCTGGACTGGGTCGTCGCAGTGGACTCCACCATCGTGCGTGCCCACCAGAACGCCGCCGGGGCCCGCAAAAGGGGGCCCCGGCCGACGAGCCCGCCCACCATGCCATCGGACGCTCCCGCGGCGGGCTGACCACGACGATCCGCCTCGCCGCGGACGGCCGCTGCCGCCCACTGTGTTTCCACCTCACACCCGGTCAGGCAGGCAATGCGCCAGCGTTCGAGCACGTGATGGCTGCCCTGCGGGTCCCCAGGACGATCGGGCGTCCGCGCACCCGCCCCCTCGTGGTCCTGGCGGACCGGGCCTACTCGTCCCGGGCCATCCGCCAGCACCTGCGCCGTCGCGGGATCCGTGCCGTGATCCCCCAGCCGGCCGACCAGGTCGCCAACCGCCAACGCAAGGCCGCACCGGCGGCCGACCACCGGCCTTCGACCGCAACGCCTACAAACAGCGCAACACGGTCGAACGATGTATCAACCGCCTGAAGAACTGGCGCGGCCTGGCCGCCCGCTACGAGAAGGCCGCCACCGTCTACCAGGCCGGACTCCGCATCGCAGGCATCTTCATCTGGTCCGCCCGCTGATCCGAAAAGAAAACCCTAGTCGTCGGTAGGTTCATCGATCGGCCAGGCGATCTCCAGGCGGTTGTTCGGGTCTTCCGGTGTCCCGGTCCACCGGAGGTAGATCATCCGGACCGGGCCCGCGAAAGCAAAGCCGTGCTCGGTGATCCAGTTGGCGACGGCGTCGTACGCGCCGAGGATGTGCGGGAACACGGCGGCCGCTCCCTCGACCTCCGTGCAGGCGAGGGTGCTCTCGGGCAGCTCGCGCACGGTCATGCCCTCGCGCAGGTCCGTAGGCTGCGCGCCGGCCTCCCAGAACGGCAGGCACGCCTCGACGAGCGTCTCGTTCTCGTCGTCGCACACTCCGTGGAAGCGGACGAAAGCGGGCCCGGTGAAGGTGAGCGGGCCGCGGCCGGCGACCTCGTACATCTCCTGGTATGCGCCGCGGAGGAAGGTGTCAAGCCCGGAGTTGTCCAGGGTCGCCCCGCAGACGAGGATCCGTTCGGCGGGGCCCTGGCGCACGGTGACGCGGTGGGTCATCTCTGCTCCTTCGATCAGTTGGCTCAACAGGCTGTGGACCACGGAACGCTGGACCTCCAGCCGCCGCTCGGCCGCACACAGATGCGCTTGCAGGGCGGCGACCAGCTCCTCCTCGCCGCTGCCGAGCAGCCGACGCACCTCCTCGACCGGAATGTCCAGCTGCCGCAGCGCCCTGATCGACTGCGCCGTACGCACCTGGTCACGCTGGAAGTACCGGTAGCCGCTCACCGGATCGACGAACGTCGGCACCAGCACGCCACTGGCGTCGTAGTGCCGAAGCGCAGTGACCGAGAGGCCACTGGCCTGCGAGAACTGCCCGATCGGCAGCAGGTTTCTCTTGTCCACGGCTCTGACTGTGCCGTCTCGCGTTACCCGAGAGTCAAGCCGGTCCCCGGATGACGGCTTTACCGCCATCGCCAAGGTGCGCCGGGGCATCCCCACACGCCGGAGTTCCGCGACGGTCTGATCCGAAAGACACGACCTCGGCCGTGTTTCGGAAGTGATTCGTGTGCATAGGGTGTCGTCATGTCGCTGAGCCGCATAGCCCTCTTGTCCGGCCGTTCGATCGAGCTCACCGAGCTCCGAATGTCTTCGACCTACGGAGGGATGTTGGAGGGCTACCCGTGCAAGCTCATCAACGACATGAAGGTCAGCGGCCTCCAGCGGCAGGCTGAACGTGCGTTTCCCTCCACGCCGGTCTATCTGATTCCGCCGTCCCGCGAGTACCCGGACCAGACCGTCGGAGCCTTCGGCCCCGTCGAGGTGCTGCCTAGTGTGGCCTGCCTCGGTGCCTTCCGCTCGACAGCGATCGCTTCTGAGCTCGACCCGGTGCTGCACCGTTCCGCGCTCACCGTGGTCTGGTTCCAGGCCGGCTTGGATGTCCCGTCGGGCGAGGACGCCAACCTTGCGCTTCGCAGCATTCGCTGGGAGGAGCTGGCCCAGGACTACGAGCTCTAGCGACGGGTGCCGATCACAGCCACTATTGATGGCCGCGATGAGGACGGTCGCCGCGTGGCCGGACCGCCAGTTTGTCGTAGCGCGTGGCAACCGCGCGATGCCTCTTGAGGCGGTTGATCCCGCACTCGACCGCGTGACGCTCGCGGTAGTCGGCCGAATCGAAGCGTGGCGGTCGGCCGCCGTGGGAGCCGAGCTTCTGGCAGTTCCGTGCCTGGCCGGCCTTGTGGGGGATGGTGCAGCGGATCCCACGGCGGCGCAGGTAGGCGCGGTTCTTGCGGCAGGCGTACGCCTTGTCAGCCCGCACGCGATCGGGGCGGACACGTAGCCGGCCCAGCCCGATGCGGGGCACGCGGACCTTTTTCCAGCACGGTTCGAACTGCGGCGAGTCTCCACGCCGGCCTGCCGTCACCACGATTGACATGGGCTTCTGGTCTTGCTCGACGGCCAGGTGCTGCTTGGTGGTGAACCTTCCGCGTGAACGTCCCAGCCCGTGATCACCAGGCTCGGCGAACACGCCACCCGGCGGTTCTTTCTGCAGATCGCCCCGTGTTCGGGCCCCGGCCGCATGCTGATGGGCACGGCATACCGTGGAGTCGGCGCTCAGGTCCCACGTGATCGCACCCTTCGCGTCGGCCAAGGGCTGCAGGCGGGTGAGGACCCGGTGCCAGGTGCCATCCCGCTGCCACCGGCGGAACAGGTCGTAGATCCTGCCCCACGGCCTGTATTCAACGGGTACGTCTCGCCACGGAACACCGGTCCGGACCCGGAACCGTATGCCGTTGATCAACTGCCGCCGAGACCAGACGGTCGGCCGCCCCGCGAACCGTGATCATTCATCGCTCAAGATCCACTTTCGGTACACGGCCTAGCGCGAGCTACTGCGCGCCCCAGTTCGTCGTGCGCGGCGAGGTTTGGGCCTGCTGGGGGATTGGGTGCGGCTCAGCAGTGCGTCCCCGCGGTCTGCGGAAGATCAGGAATGCCGAGACGTGGTCCTTGTGGTCGTGGCTGAACGAAGCCTGGTCCAGCTGCCGGCCCAGCTCTTCCACGGCCTCGATCTGCTCGGCCACGCCGGACAGCGGGCCCGCGAAGTTGCTCTGCAGCGCGCCTTGATTGACCCGGCATACGAACACGGTGCGGCCTTCGGAGATGGCGCGCCGCGCGTGCTCCTTGATGGCGTTCGCCTCGGCGTCTTTGATCCACCCCATGATGTTCCCCTCCCCTTGGGCAGCCGCTGGTGGGGCGGCTGGCGAGGTGCACGGTAGCGCCGGGTCGGCTGCAGCTGCAGGAGAACGGCCAGGCAGCGGGAGCGGCAAGGTCGGGAGGGCGCGCTTCCTACCGGCTGCGAGGTCGACAGCCAGCTGCCCCTGGTTCCCCCAGTGCGGCGCGCCACTGTCGATGGAGTGGGGCCCGTGTTTGGCAGTCGGTTCCGCGACGACTTCGATAGCAGGAGGGGCCCTCACCCCTTGTCGAGGTGAGGGCCAGCACTCATGAGCGGCGCCAGAGGTCAGCGCTTGAACATGTCCTTGATCTTCTCCTTGGCCTGACGGGCATCGCCCTTGGACTTCTCCGCCTGGCCCTCGGCGACCATCGGGTCATCGACGGCGGCTCGTCCCGTGGCCCTCTTGATTTTTCCCTTGGCCTGCTCGGCCTTGGCCTTGGCCTTTTCGCCAGCCGACATGGCAGACACGCCTCCTGCCGTGGTTAATGTTTTGTCCGCGTTCAACGGCGAGTCCCGTGTGCCCAGCACCGCCCCTCACAAACGGGTGATACGACCATGAAAGGGCGGTAGGCCGCGGTCCGGACGCGCCGAGATCAGGCGCTGTGCGGCCGTCGCCCCGAGGCCTTCTTCGCCGTCGTGTTCTTCGCCGTCGTGTTCTTTGCCGCAGCCTTCTTGGCCGGCTGCTTCCTCGCGGAGGTCTTCCTCGGCTTCGGCATCTCGTGCACGTCGGCCTGGCCGGCGCCCCCGCCACGGGAAGCCTGGACCTTCTCCACCGACTCGTTCAGCGCGGCCATGAGGACGAGCACCTGGGTCGGCTGCTCCGACACCGGGGTCTCGGGGAGCGGCTTTTCCTCGCGCTTGGCCTCGATGATGTTGGCCATGGCGTCCGTGGAGCGGTCTTGGAACTCGGGGCCCACCAGGTCCGTCCACGGTCATGTTGTCCATGAGGGCGAGGGCGCCCTCGATCTCCTCCTCGGACACTTCGGCTGGCTCCGGAAGCAGCTCGGTGGGGTCGCGGATCTCGTCCGGCCAGTGCATGGCGTGAAGCACGAGGACGTCGTCGCGGACGCGGAGCAGCCCATGTCTCTCCCTGCCGGACCAGGCGTACTTTGCGACGGCCACCTTGGCCGAGCGCCCGAGGGCTCGGACGAGGAGTGTGTACGGCTTGGCTGCGACCGGGCTGGATGGCTGGAGGTAGTAGCCTTCGGCGATCTTCAGGGGGTCGATGGACTCCAGGGGCACGAAAGCGTCGATCTCGATGGCCTTCGCTGTGGGGAGCGGGAGGTCACTCAGTTCCTCGTCCGTGATCGGGATGACCTGCGTCTTCGACAGCTCGTAACCCTTGCCGATCTCGTACTGGTCGACCTCGCGGTCCTCCAGCTCGCAGATCTTGCGGTAGCGGACCCGGCCCTGGTCCTCGAGGTGGTACTGGTGGAATCGGATGCTGTGGTCCTCGGTCGCGCCGACCACATTGATCGGCACGCTGACCAGGCCGAAGCTGACAGCGCCTGACCATATGGTGCGGGGTATCGGTAGACCTCCGTGATTGCCCCGAGCATCATCAGCCTACGAACCACTCCGGCGTCCCGCATGCGCGCTCCCGGCCCGCGCCGCACCCTGAAAAGGTGACCGAGACACCGCAGGTCGTCGTCCACCCGCAGGCCGAGGACGAAAGCCAGCCGTGCGAGAGCGTGCCGCGCTTACTGGTGTCTCGCGCAAGGCTGCGGTCAGGTGAATGCGGACGTTGTCCCAGATCAGCACGATCGGACCACCCAGTTGGATTCTGCGCGGACCAGCAGGGCACGAAAGTCCCGCGAGCCGAAACCCTTCGGTTGGTCCTTGCGCCCGCGGTATTCGCGGACTGCGTAGATCGACCGCGATCGTTCGCCGGTTAGCAGGTCTTGCCCACCATGGACACCCGGCCCGAGCCCCGGCCTCTGCCCCGTACCATCGGCGTCCGGCCGATCCGGCCTCAAGTCCTGGCACGTGGCAGCGACTGGCCGGCCTCGTCTTCGAAGACTGTTCAGCCATCGCAAGCCGCCGCGGTGCCGCGCGGCCAGACCTCAACTCTCGCTCCAGCCTGGCGACCTGGGCATCGCTAAGCCTCGGACGGCCGGGCGACCCCTTCGAGGTGACACGAGCCGCCCTACCCTCACGCCACTGCTGCCGCCACCGCTCCACCATCATTCAGACGCCCGAAGAGTGCATGCGATGACCTTGTTCCTGTCCCCTGGCTTCGAACCGAGCCACCGCATCCAGCCGTACCCGCTCATGGGCTGCCCTCTCGGCGTCGGTCAATCCGCCGCCCTGCGCGTACCTCTCGGTGTCAGCAGTACAGCGCATCGAACTCCACGCTGAGGCTGAACGATCCGACATCACCCAATCAAGTTCCTCGAAGCAATCCGCGCCCTCAAGCGCCGGCTCTCCGATGTCGTCTACCGGGCCTTACGCCGCGACGCTCACCTCGCCGCTGAGCGCTACTGATCACGCAAGCGCCACTGGCAAGCCAGAGGGACGGGAACACAACGCACGTGCCCTTCGTGCCCAATCGAATGGCGAACAGCGGGGAGTGTCGGCAAGTTGCCCGCAAACGCGCGGGTCGCCCTCTTGCCAGGTCAGCACCCCGCCGCATACGCGATCTTCCAAACTGTGGCTCTAGGCGCCGACAATCAGCCCGGCTGGAGTTGTCCCGTCGCTGTGAGGGTGACCGTCGCCGTCCACCAGTCGCGTGATCCACACGGATCGTGCGTGGTGTGGTGCACGAGCCGTACCAGGGTGTTGGTCCGGAGCACCTCCTTCCCGGCCTGGTCCGCGGTGAGGCTGACTGTCACAATGCGGTGTGGGTCGGTGCCGGGCGGAGTCGGGACGTGCCGGGGTGCTCCGGCATCCCCGGCCGGGTACGACACACAGTGGCTGTCGGCGCAGGCTTGCACTGTCGCCTGTGGGTGCGATCGCGTCCAGGCCGAGACGTTTAGCTGGACCGAAGGGAACGCCCACACCGCCGAGGCTGCGCACACTGTCGGCTGAGTGGTGCACCCGGCAACCGCACCGATCATGACCGCGCTGGCTCCAAACAAGCGGCCCATGCTGAATCGTGTCGCAGCCGGCACCGTGAAACGAGGGCTCATATCCATGAGACCTTGCTGAACCGATTTTGGTTGCCGGTCGCGTCCCACAAAGTGGTGTAGCGATGCGGAGTGGGCGACTTCGCAGGTCACGCCTGCGCTGGGGTCGCCGTTCCGGCGGAGCGCCGCTTCCGCCGCTGCGAGCGGCGCGGAAGTGGCCGGCGAACTCCTGATGGGTAGCGGCTGTCCCTTTTAGCGGCATAGCTCAGACACCAGACCCCATCGGGCCCTCCCCGGCTCGTGCTGAGCGCGTGTCGGGCAGAGAGGTGGGGCTCCTCGTCCACGTGGCCGCCGGTTCCGAGGGGGCGCCGCAAGGCCGGGACCGCTGCGGGGTGAGCGCTGAGTACGCCGCGGCCCCGCAGCTCGTCCAGATCGGGGAGACGGACTCCGGCAGGTTCACCCCGCTCAGCGTGCACTTCGGCCCCTGCCTGTTCAGCGTTAGGGTTGCTGGCCAATGCCACCGTGAGCGGGATATGGATCGGAGACGGGTCGGCCTGCGCGACCGCGCCCAGGCCATCGTCGTCGCTTACGAATCCGGACTCGTCAAGCCCGGAACGCCCGCGTGGCGGGATAGAAACGGAAGCGGTCAGCGCCCGGACGCCTGGAGCCGCTGTCGGCCGGCCCGGCCACCGCTCCGCATCCGGACGGGGACTTGGAGGTCGCTGGCGGTACGAGGTCGAACCCTGAGGTCGACAGGATCCGGATCGTTCCATGTCCGATGAGATCACTCTGCGCCCGGTGACCGACGACGTTCTCGACCTGTTCGTGTCCGAGTTCAACGGGGCGGAGGGGGCCGGCCCATACCAGTGGTTGGGCTCCGTTTCACCGGCCGGCCTGCGCCGGTAGGTCGCGGAGACCGGCCTGCTCAACCCCGCGGCGGCGTGCTTGGCCGTCGCGGAGGCGGGCCGGACGGTGGGCGATGCGTTACTCGCCGTAAGGGTCAGGGCAGCGGCCTCCGGCCCGCTCAGCACGACTGCCGCCAGGAGCACCGCCGTCTCCCGGGCGGGCGGCTGCGGCTCCTCAATTGGCACCAGGTGCCACCCGACCAACGCCCCGGCGGCCGACTGAACGGGACTCGGGCGCCCGATTCCGGTCGTGGCTTGCCGCGCTATCGGTGGCGGCGATCGTCTGGCGCAAAAGGCGGCGCGCGGTCTCCAGGTCGGCGGCACGCTGGTCGAGGACGTTCAGCTGATCACGCAGGCTGGTGAGAACACCAGGACAGGGGCGTAGCGCCATCTCGTCGAAGGTGCAGGGCAGGACCTGGCGGATGATGCGAGTGGGCAGGCCTGCAGCCAGCAGGGCGCGGATGTGCCGCACCGTCTCAGTGGTCTCATCGTCGTACTCGCGATAGCCGTTGGCACGGCGCTCGGCATGGATCAACTCCATCCGCTCGTAGTAGCGCAGCAGGCGCTCGCTGACTCCGGTACGACGCGACAACTCCCCGATCAGCACCGACCATGCCTCCAACTTGACCTTCCCACGGTGTCAGGCAGCAACAGTGCACTGGTCGGCCGCATTCCCGGCCGAACGTCAAGGAAGGACTGAATCAGTGATCATCGATGCGCACAGCCACGTCCACGACCCCGTCGAGTCGCACGTGGCGTTGCTGGACGAGGCCGGGGTGGACCGCGCCGTGCTGTTCGCCACTCGCCCGCACCCGGAGCGAGCCGACGACCTTGTCTCACTGCGCCGGGAGATGGCGATCCTGGACGAGGCCATCGGTGGCCGGGCCAACACGGCCGAGGGGTACCGCGGTGCATGGGAGGAGTTGGGCGCCGCGCTCGCCGCACGGCCGGAGCGGTTCATCGGCTTTCTGTCCGTTCCGCTAGACCTGGAGCCGGAACAGATTGCCGCGACCGTGGAACGCGAGGTCGTCGGGCGTAGGCTGCACGGTATCGGCGAGTTGACACCGCCACCGGGACGGGCAGGGATGATCGAACCGGTGCTCCAGGCGGCAGCCGATCACGGCCGACTGCCCGTGGTCGTGCACGGATTCGCCCCGACCACGGCCGACGACCTGATGACGCTGTCGGCACTCGCCGGCCGCTACCCGACGGTCCCGCTGGTGGTCAGCCAGCTCGGAGGGCTGAACTGGATGCAGGCCGTGGAACTGGTCCGGGACACCCCGAACATGTACCTGGAGCTGTCCACGGCCAATATCGTCTTCGCGGTCCGGCTGGCCATCAAGGAGATCCCGGACCGGACCCTGTTCGGCTCGGACGCTCCGTACGGCGACCCGGTCCTCACCCGGGCGATGGTGGAGCGGGTCACCAGCCCGGGTGAGGTACGCGACCGGGTGCTCGGCGGGACGATCGCCGAACTGGCCGGGCTCGGCTGAGACAGGGTGGAAGTCCGGGGCTCCCCGGAGCTCGTCCCTTCGTCCGCCGTCGGCCCGTGGCAGGCAAGGGGGTGGGATCGGACCCCCCGGTGGACTGTGGAAGGCGTCCGAGGCGCGAGAGGGGTCCGCCCAGCCCAAGACCTGGCGGTCGTCCCGGCGCTCGCCGTGGCGCCGGCATCCCACTTCACTCGACCGGCCTGCGATGCCACGGTCCTGGACTGGCATTCATCCTGGCCATGGTCCAGGTACACGGCTTCGAAAGCCTGGCCGAGCATCGTCGGCGCCGACCGACAGCAACCGGCCCGGCGGCCGCTCTCAGTGCCAACTCGACTCAGCCTGGCCAACTCGGCCGCGCATCCGCCAGTTGAAGCGATCCGGCACAGTCATCGAGGCTGACTCATGCGGCGGGCAAGGCCGTCCAGGATGCATTGCAGTCCGAAGCTGAAGGCGTGGTCAGGGTTGTACATGCCCTGGTGGGCGGCGCCCGCGGTGCTTCCGACACGGGCAGCCAGTGGGAACCGTTCGGGATCGAAAACCTTGGCCAGGAGTGGTTCGTTGAGGGCCCACCACTGCTGGTCGGACATCGCGCTGTCGCGGGCGGCGGCTTGGGTGGCAAGGGTTGCGCGGGCGACGGACTGGACGAAGTCCAGCAGGAGAGTGAGAGCTGCGTCCATCTCCAGGTCGTCGAGCCCCAGGCCGTCGAACGCGGCCAGTTCGTGTTCGTACTTGGTCATGAGGCCGGGGCCCAGTGGCGGGCGTGTGGTGGGCATGGTCGCCACCCAAGGGTGTCGGTTGTACAGATCGCGGTTCTCGTGCGCGACGGCCTCCACCCTCGTGCGCCACGGGTCCGTCGATCGGTCGCAGCGCGGCATCTGCAGGTACACGGCGTCCAGCATGAGGTCGAGCAGTTCTGCCTTGCCCGGGACGTAGGTGTAGAGCGTCATCGGTGTCACGCCCAGCTGCCGGGCGATGCCGCGCATGGTCAGGGCCTCCAGGCCGTCGGAGTCGGCGAGCTCGACGGCGACGCGGACAACGGCGTCGACCGTCAGACCCTGCTTAGGGCCGCGGCGGGAATCGCCGTGTCCGGGCTCACGCCACAGCAGTTGCAGGATGCGGGCCGGGTCGCTCGTGCCCCCGTGTTCCTTGGCCATGGGCTCCATTCTTCCTGCCAGGCCTCGGTCCTTCCACCACCTACTCTGTACAAGGTACAGTATACAGCGTACAGAGATTGTTCCCGACTCCAGGGCAGGTCATGAACATCACTTCCACCGCCGTCTCCCTGACCGTTGACGACGTCCCCGCCTCCGCCGCATTCCTGGTCAAGCACTTCGGCTTCCATGAAGCCATCGCCGCCGACGGCTTCGCCTCGCTGGTCCGCGAGGACGCGGCCAACGTGATCTTTCTTCAGCGCGGCATCGAGGTCCTGCCCGAAGGCTTCCGGGACCAGCCTGCCGCAGGCGTGATCATCGCGTTCACCGTGACCGATCTGGACGCCGAGTTCGAGCGGCTGCGGAGCGAGGGCGCCCCCATCACGATGCCGCTGCGTGAGGAGCCGTGGGGCGAACGCCTCTTCCAGGTCACCGACCCGAACGGCATCATCCTCCAACTTGTGGCCGGGGCCGCCCCCGGGCACCAGTGACCGGACACGGGCCGGCCGCACGGCCGGCGGTCGGCCCGTGAAGCGGGCGGCGTCAGTTCCCTACCTCGTCGTCCTCGGCGGCGTCGGAGTCGTGGAAGGGGCATTGGCCCTGGCCGGGGCCGCTCGCCTTGATGTTGAAGGGATCCCGGCCCAGGGAGTTGGTGTGCCGGTCCGTGAACGGGGAGAGCACGGACGGCGTCTTCGTCCTTGATGTCGTGGCCCTCGGCGCGCAGTTCGGCGACGGCGGCATCCGAGTGGGGAGAATTCCCCGCCACCACCGCGTTGAGAGACCAGCCCCAGACCGGCGAACAGACTTCCTGTCCCTCGCGATGTGCCTACGGATCTGGCCCTGGCCGCCAGGGCCGAGGGCGCGGGCGAGCCGGTGGCGGGG
This sequence comes from Streptomyces sp. NPDC001093, assembly GCF_040298985.1. Taxonomy (NCBI): domain Bacteria; kingdom Bacillati; phylum Actinomycetota; class Actinomycetes; order Kitasatosporales; family Streptomycetaceae; genus Streptomyces; species Streptomyces sp. NPDC001093. The sequence goes on from NZ_JBEPBF010000143.1 coordinate 11,165, forward strand.
CTCCTGCACGGTGGGCTGCCGGTTCATCGGGCGGCGGTAGGTGTCGTCGACCCGGTCGGCCAGGGCGAGCACGCGCATGGCCCGCTGCGCGGATCGGTCGGAGACGAGTAAGGCACTCGCGAGATGCGGCTCGGCGTAGGTATCGCGGCGTCCGTACCGTGCTTCTCATGGTACGGCCCGACCGGGACGATCTCCCTGTCCGCCGGAGCCATAAAGCAGTGGACAGCCCTCCAGTGCTCGGAAAGCATCACCGCGTTGAACAACGGACCTCTCTCCAACCCCGAACGCGTCCGCTTCGTCGAACTCAGCGCGAAGACGCTGCGGGCCCTTGCCGACGGCGACCTCACTGGCGCCAGCGCCGAGGCCGGGGTCGCCCTTCACGAACACTTGACAAGCGACCGGGCCCGCTGGATCTTCGCCTATCGCCCGACCAACTCACCAAGAACCCGTCTGTCGCTCCCTGGATCACGCACGCCGCGGTGTCCGAGCCGGACGGGGCCGTCGTCGGCGACGCCGGGTTCCAGGGGCCACCGGACGAGGCCGGCATGGTCGAGGTCGGCTACACCGTGGTACCCGGGTACCACCGCCAGGGCTATGCCCGCGCCATGCTGAGAGCGCTGCTCGGCAGGGCCGCCGCCGAACCCGGCGTCAGGACCGTACGGGCCGTGATCAGCTCCGACAACAACGCCTCCCTGGCCACCATCGCGGGCTTCGGTTTCACGCGCGCCGGCGAGCAGGGGAACGAGTGCGACGGACTCGAGATCGTCTTCGAGGTCCGAGCAGACGCAGTTCATGCCGAGCAGCCTCACGGCCCCGGCGGACATCGTGATCTTCGAGGTCAGCCCGTGACATGGGCGGGGATTCGCGAACGCGGCGGGCTCGCCACACCTACGCGGAACTGGGCCGCTGAGCTACCGGGCCTCAGACCCGAAGGTCGTCAGCAGCACCGGCCGGGATTCGAACCGGGGTCTCTCTCTTGGCAGGAGAAGTAGCACCCGCCATCGCACCGGGCGCCCCCGATGCCTGTGCCTCCCGAGATCAAGACGGCCTGCGGCGTGATTCACCATAAGAAGTAGCCACGGGCCTGCGCACCGGGAGGTGCGGAAGTCTGAAGTTGTGGTCCAGAGATCAGAGTCGGCGACGGCTCACGGACTGATGCTCTTCCCATTGAGCTACCGGCCAACACCGTTGGACCGGGCGGGACTCGAACCCGCAACCCTCAGTTCCAAGAAGGATCCGTCACGTACGCACCTGGACGCCCCCACTGTAGCGAGCCCGTCAGATCGCGCAACGCAAAAAAGCCCCCGCCGCAGCGCAGTTGCGCTCGGCGGGGACTGAATCGCGGGCGTGCCGCTTCAGTCGGCTTCGTCGTCCGGCGGCCAACTCGGCGCCAGGAACAGGCCCTTGTACTGCCGGCGCGCAACGAGTTCACCGGTGCGCGGGCCGCTAGCGGCCGACCGTGTGACGGCGACGGGCCGCGCTCGCCGCGCCGGCGGGATGGGTTGTGGCATCCGACCTCCTCCTCGACAGCGCCGCTGCCGGCACCAGCAGCGTCGCCGCGCGCGCCCGCTGAGTCAGCTGCCGTTGGCGATTTTCTCGGCGTCCTTGTCGGCCTTCGCCAGGTATGCGAGACAGTCGGAGGCGTCCTTCCGAGTCGTCGCGTCCGGGGCGTCCGGCGAGGTGCCGTCCATCGCGTACTGGGTGATCCGGCTGTTGGCGTCGCCGTTGTCTGACCGCCACTGCTCCATGAGGTCAGTGGGCTCGTTGTCGGCGGTGAAGCAGGCGTCCGCCTTGGAGAATGCGGTCTGCTTCATGTCCAGGCCGACGATCGCCTTCTGGTACCAGGCCGTGAACTGCGGCATGCCGGTGACCTTCTCCCCCTGGGCGAGGAAGTCCCGGAAGTCCTGGTCCTCCTTCTCCAGGATGGCCGCTGCCTTCTTCCGGGCCTCGGCCGTCGGCGGCTTCTTCGCTGCCGGTGCGCCGGTCGAGCCGGCCTTCACAGGGGCAGCGCTTTGCTGCATCTTGGCGGGACTGCTACTCGCGGTGGTCGCGTGGACGGGCGTGGCCTTCGGTTTGTCGGACGGGCCACAGGCCGTGAGGGTGGCAATCAGTATGACGCCCGTGGCGGTGAGGGATCGCTTCATGGTGGGCCTCAGCTCAGTCCGTTGGCGGCGGCCTGGTACGCGGCGGCCTGGGCCGGGGTGAGGTAGTGGGACACGCGGACGACGACCGCGCCGTGGACGTAGTCGTACTCGGCGAGCGCCGGCATGGACTTGGTGACGGTCTGGATGTACTTCGCGCGGATTTGCGCGTCCGACGGACTGCCGAAGACTTCCACCGCGCCACCGCGGTCGACGTCGCCCTTCTCCGTGCCCTCGACGTCGCTCGCCTTGATCCGGGAGTCCGTGAAGGTGACCTTCGACGTGTACTGGTTCGGCCGGCCGAGGAGATGGTTCGGGTCATTGGCCGCCGTGACGGTGCCGGAGAGCTTCGCCGAGGCGACCTTGCCGGAGATCTGCGTGAACGCGCCACTGGCGTCGAGCGGCTTGCCGGCGGTAGGCGTTGCGGAGGCGCCGGCCTTCCCGTTCGACGTGTGCTGCGACGAGGAGCTGCTACCGCTGCTGCAGGCAGTGACACTGGCAAGGAGTGCGGCGGCGATTGCAGTGGTGAGGGTTGTTCTGTTCACGGGGCGATATTGGTTGCCTGGGGCAGCCTACAAAACCATGTGTAGGTAATGTGACGGATCTGTGACGGTACGTTCGACGTTATGCGCTCCCGCACACCCTGTGCGTGCCCCCGAGCGGGCATTGCGGCCCGGACACAGCCGATACCGTCGCCCCGTGCACCGCAACCACACGAGCTGCCGCCACACCCACTACGCCTTCACCTGCGCCGAATACGACGACCTCCTGCATCTCGCCGACGCACCACTGCATGCCCTGCCGAGTCAAACGCACAGCGAGCCACTCCCTCAACATCGACCACGACCACACGCTCGGCCGCTGGGCAGTCCGCGGTCTCGTCTACGACCGCTGCAACCAGGCCCTGCGCTACGTCGACGCCGGAGAGAAACCCGACTGGCTGCGCATCAGGCACCACCTCGACACTGCCTGGCATGTGTCCCAACCGAGGAGCGCGGAGAAGGCAGCCCGGGAGAAGCCGCGGGCCACCTGCCCGACGTGCGGTCTCGAAGAGGTGACGGTGAACAAGGACGGCTCGCTGCACCAGCACAAGAGGATCTTGCGAGTCGGCGGGAAAGTCACGCATCCGGCCCGGGCGGCGGGTGTGCCCTGGGACGAACGGTACTCTGGCGACGGGCGAGATGAGGCGCGATGCGGGCAACAACGTCATCCCGTTCCAGGCGGCGCGGCGACGGCCGAAGCGGGCGTGAGCTTCGAGGGCGGAAACGACAGACGCCAAGGCCCGCACCCAGATGGTGCGGGCCTTGATGCGTCTTCGTCATGCGTCGGCGGCTTGAGCCCTCCACGCCTTCAGATTCTGCTGTGCCCACTCTGGCGCCAGCTCGGCGGCGCGCCCGCGGTCGACGACCCCCTTCGAGCAGCGCAGAGCAAGCTTGGCCAGGCTGTCGGCCGCTTCGTTCAGGGGGTGGCCAACGTGCCCCTTCACGTGGGTGAAGGTGAGTCCCGGCGTGTACTCAGCCATCTGCTGCAGCTCCACCAGCGTCGGCTGACGGTCTGAGCTGCGCCACGAGACGCGGTAGCCGTCGGGCATCCGCGTGCCGCCCGCCTGCCAGGCCGTCAGGTAGCCGAGGGCATCGGCGCTGTCCGTGAGCACGGTGACCGGCCGCGACGACCCGACCGACGCTGTGACGGCCTGGAGCGCCCACAGGATCGCCCGCAGTTCGGCGACCGTGGACCGTGAAGGGCCGCTGATGTCTCGGGGGTAGGGGTGGGCGCGGGCCCCGTAGTGGCCGCTGGTGGCGAGGTAGCCTCCGCCCGCGCGGGCGTCGTCCACGGCAGCGTCGGTGGCGACGAGTACCGTTCCGGTGGTGTGACGGCTGGGCACGGTGCCGGCGAGGGCGATCTGACGCTTGAGCGGTTTCGGCAAGGTTTCCCCTCCTTGGACTTGGGGGGTTGATGGTCGCGCGGGCGTCGGGCGGGCGTCACCTGATTGACTGCTTCCGCTTCGGTCGTCAGTTGGTCACGCGGATGTCGGCGATCAGGGCGGTGGCGTTGTCGGCGTGCAGGTTCCGGACGGCCCGGACGGTGGCAACGGCGGCCGACACACGCCTCCTCAGCTCAGACGCTGGGCCGCGCTTACAGGGTGCCGCCCATGGAGTCGGCGTGGAACTCCTGATGGGCAGGACGTTCGTGCAGCGGCGGCAGGCGGGGGGCTACGCATCCGTGCCCGACGGCTTCCACCATGAGGCGTGCGGCTTCTCCCAGTCGTCGTCACCGTCGTGTCCTACGGCGGAGGCGTCGGCCATGGCGCGTGCTGCGCGTCGAGCTGCGGTGGCGGTCGGCACCTGAGGGCCGGTGAGGCCGGCCGCCGACTCGTACGTGAATGGTGTCCTGCCGCTCGCGCGGATCACGTCTGAGCACTCCCAGGGATCACCGCTGATGACGTTGAGCGCGGCGCGCGCGAGGCTTCGACCGTCGGGCCGGGTGCCGGCATGGCACAGGGCGAGGTAGGCGCAGTGGTACGCCTCGGCGTCCGATTCGTAGGAGTGCGTCTCGAACCCTGCCCGGTGCAGCACTGCTCCCACGTGTCCCAGCAGACAGTGCGGGCCCTGTCGACCCTCGGGTAGTCGGTTGCGTAGTGGGCGCTCTGTCCCGACCCCGAATGGCCGGCTCATATCCGCCGCTGGCTCGACTCGTGACCGACCCCCTTCCCCTCGCGCGACGCCGCGGTCCAGTTCTTCGGCGGCGGAGCGATCGGTATGGGCTGGGCGGATGGCCTGGAGGAACGCGGCGGGCAATGGTGGCCCCGCTTCGACCGGAACGTGATGGTCCAGTCCGTGGCGGACACTGCCCAGCACTCCTTCGCGCACGAGTGGGAGCGCATCACCTGCCCCACTCTGCTCATCCTGGCCCAGTCGAGCTTCATCTCGCCTGCACGGGTCGATGAACTGATGCGCCGCCGCGTCCCGACCATGTCCGTCAGCATGCGTGTAAACCGCCATGACCTGCACCTGGAGCAACCCGACACCGTGTATGACCTGATCTCCCCGTTCCTCGCCGGTCTATCTGCGTAGGGATGCGCCGGACCCCCGTTGGTGTGGCCGCGCGGCCTTGCGGGCCTCAAGCGCGACCGCGTCCGCGGTCAGGGCGCCAGCCCAGTGGGCCGCGGCCAGTCCGGCGACGACGTGCTCGTGTTCCATGTGCCGGCCCAACAGCAGCACCTCCATCAGGGCTCTGGTGCCGGCCGCCTCGCCGTGAGCGGCGCGGGCCGCGGTCCACGAGGCTTCATGAACCCGGGTGAACTTCCCTGCGGCTTTGGCCTGTTCGAGGGCGATCGAGGCGGTGAGGGCCAGGAAGTGGCTGGCGTTGCGTTCGTAGCGGCGGTGTAGCCGTCGGCATCCACGGAGCCAGGCGATGGACCGTTCGACGGTCCGGCACCAACCGCTCGACAGGCTCACTCGCCATCCCGACAGCGTCCGGCAAGATCACACCGAATGAAATGGCCGGCCTGTGAGAACACGCTGGACGGTCCGCCCCGTGTCGGCGGCCTTTGAGAATGACTGTGACAGCCCCGTCCCTGGACCTGGCTGGCTAGCGCGCAACCCCTCCCTTGTGCCCGATGTCCCAGCTTGTCTGTTATAGGAGTCCGGGGCCGTAACGAAGGCGCCTCGCCCGGAACACCAAGGAGAGATCATGGCTGTCACGACGACGCTGGCCGCACGCACAGGAGCGGCCTTCCAGGTACCGCAGGACGGAACACTGCGTGTGATCAACACGTACGGAAGCCAAGTGGTCGACACCTGGGCAGTGGCGAGGCAGGAACCGCAGCACGGGCTGTCGATGGCGCACACGCGCGCCGTGCTGGGCCGCGTGATGGTGAAGGCCGGTGACGAACTCGTCGACGATCGGCGCAGGCCCCTCCTGCAAATCGCCGAGGACACCTCTCCGGGCGTGCACGACACGCTGATCCCGGCCTGTGACCCCGTCCGGTATCAACGACTGGGACACAAAGGCCACCACGACAACTGCAGCGACAACTACCACCGAGCCCTCGCCGAGTCCGGCCTCCCGGACCTGCTGACCCCGGTGCCCGCTCCACTCAATTTGTTCATGAATGTGCCCGTCAACTCGGACGGTGACATCGTGTTCAGCGCGCCGGTCAGCCGTCCGGGCGACTCGGTGCTCCTGCGGGCGCTCACGGATGTGGTGGTCGTGCTGTCCGCCTGTCCGCAGGACCTCGTCCCGGTCAACGGCGAGCTCCAGCAGCCGAGGGACGTGGAGGTCCGCATCACGACCGAATCCGACCGACCGCGGTAAAAGCGGATCGAAAGTGCGGATTGAGGAACGCGCCGGCGGGGCGGACGGTCGGAGCCACCCGCAGGACGCCCTCCGGCCCGGGAGCCGACTCGGCCACGACCTCCACCGAGGAGTGCTGCCCGTACGGGAAGCGGGGCTCCGGCGGCTCATGCGAGGCCGGTGTCGCCGAGCCGGATGCCTGGACCCGGGAGGTCTACCTCCGGCCGGGCCCGTGCCCGGTGGTCGTGGACCGCCGGCCCGGATGGGACCGCCGTGCTCCACAAGACCGAGCAGCTGTGCGCCGCGCAGAAGGCCGCCCACCTGGACCCGGCATGGGACCCCGTCGACATCCTGGTGTCCGTCAACCAGCTCGCCATGCCCTGGGCCGGCCAAGCCGACCTGATGCCCGCAAATGAGGAACAGCGCACGCCATTCCTGGCTGCCCGCGCGGCCATCGTGACGGCGGTCCAACGCCTGTTTCCTCCTGGGGAACCTAGCCGCCAAGCTCCGACGGACACGGCCTGGTACTGCAGCCGTAGATCGTTATGTGCCCAGGCCCTGGGGCTGTCTGCCACTGGCGGAAACTCAGGTGGCCTCAGCGCACGATCTCGGTAGAGTCGGGCAATGCCCGAGCTGAAGCGGCTGCATGCCGACCACGCCCCGGCGGTACTGGCCTTCGAGCTCGCGAACCGCACCTACTTCGCTGCCTCGATCTCCGACCGCGGCGACGACTTCTTCGACCAGTTCACCGACCGGTACAACGCCTTGCTGGCCGAGCAGGAAGCCGGCAGCTGCGCCTTCTACATGCTCGTCGCCGAGGACGGCTCGGTAGTCGGCAGGTTCAACCTGTACGACTTGGAGGACGGCGCTGCGAGACTCGGCTACCGGGTCGCGCAGCAGGTCGCCGGCCGCGGCCTGGCGACCGCGACCGTCCAGGAGCTTTGCCAGCTGGCAGCGGCGCGGCACGGGCTGCGCACACTACGGGCGGCCACCTCCCACGACAATGTTGCGTCCCAGAAGGTGTTGACCAAGGCCGGCTTCGTCCCGGTTGGCCCGGCCGCCCCGGCCGATCTCGGCGGCAAGTCAGGCACCTGGTACCAGCGCGACCTTCAGCCGTAGACCGTGATCTTGCTGGTGGACCGGCTGCAGGAAGGCTGCGGCCACCGCTGATCATCGGTGTGTGAAGACTAACGATCTTGCGGTGGCCGCAGGTCACAGCGCAGACCCTGCCCGCCGGCAGGAAGCGTTCGAGCTGGACGCCCGGCGGCACGCGGCCAAGGAAGCATCCGTCGCCTTCATCGCCGCGGCCGCCACGCTACTGAATCCCGACAACCGCTGACCGAGGGCAACCACTGCCGGCGTCCTGGCCGTCCGGTCGCGCCGGTCCCCCACGCCCTACAACCCTCGTACGCTCCCGTGGCGGGTGTTGCCATTTCCCCGCGAAGACACCGCCCTCGGATTCGGAACGGCAACAGCCACCAAAGCCCGACGTGGTCCCTCGGCATGGGCAGGCTCAGGGGAGGATCTGGGCGAGTGCTCCGGTGACGGCCGCGGCGAGGGTGAGGGCGGCGGCGAAGGTGGTGGCGGCGCGCATGAGGGCGGTGGGGTACGTGGCACCGTCGAGGCGGGCGAGTGTGCCTGCGGCCGCGGCGGCCAGGAGCGCGACCACGACGACCAGGGCAGCGGCGAGCAGGACGATAGTGATGCGGTTCACGGCAATCTCCCAGATGATTGCGGGATGTTGACGTGAGTGAAGGTCGCGGAAACGGTGTTCACCATGGTCCGGCCGAACGATGATGAACACCGTTGAACACAGGGCTGGGGGTGCATGTGAGCGGGGAAGAAGACGAACGCGCGGCCGCCCTCGTCGAGCTGCGCAAGCGGCTGGATGACGGACTGGCCCACAGGAGGCTGACCAAGTCCCAGCTCGCCGCCCGAACGGGACTCGGGCGCACGACCGTCCAGGCGGCTTTCCAGCCCGGCGGGCCCGTTCCGTCCGCCGCGACTATTGCGGCACTGGCCAGCAAACTGGGCCTGCCGGTGGAGGAGTTGCTGGAGCTGCGACGGGCCGCAGCTGGTGAGGCCGGTCCCGCGCATGCAGGGCAGGAGGGACCGGGCAGACCGATCGGGCAGTGGGATCCTCACGACCTGGAGGTCCATCCCGCCGGAACCGTCACCACCAAGGCCTGCTCCGGTTCTCGCCCGCAACGGGCGCTGCCCGGCTATGTGCGCCGCGCCCACGACCAGGTCCTGGCGGCGGCGGTGCGGGAGGCTTCGGACGGTCGCAGCCGGATGCTGGTACTGGTCGGATCGTCTTCGACCGGCAAGACGCGGGCGTGCTGGGAGGCCGTCCAGCCGCTGGCCGCCAAGGGATGGCGGCTGTGGCACCCTCACGACCCCAGTAGGGCCGAGGCCGCGCTCGCCGACCTCGACCGTGTGGCGCCTCGCACGGTGATCTGGCTCAACGAGGCCCAGCACTACCTCGGCAGCCCCCGGACCGGCGAGCGCATCGCGGCCGCCATCCATACCCTGCTCACCCACCCCGACCGTCAGCCGGTCCTCGTCCTGGGCACCCTGTGGCCCGAGTACGCCGACTCCTACACGGACCTGCCTCGACCCGGTGAGCCTGACCCGCACAGCCGGGTCCGCGAGCTCCTGAGCGGACACACCCTTACCGTCCCCGACGCCTTCGGCCAGGAAGCGCTCCGCGCCGCCACCGCCCTCGCCCAAGGGGGCGACCGGCTCATCGCGGACGCCCTCACTCGCTCCCACGCCCACGGGCGGCTCACCCAGGACCTCGCTGGCGCACCCGAACTGCTGCGCCGCTACGAACACGGCGCCCCGCCCGCCAGAGCCCTGCTGGAGGTCGCGATGGACGCCCGCCGTCTCGGCGTCGGACTCCACCTCCCGCAATCCTTCCTCACCGACGCCGCCATCGACTACTTCACCGACCACGACTACGACCAGCTCGCCGAGGACTGGGCCGACGCCGCCTTCGCCTACCTCGCTCGCCCCGTTCACGGCAAACAAGCTCCCCTGCGCCGCACCATCGCCCGCCCTGCGCGCCGTCCTCCGGGCGCTCCGGCGGCGGCCACCGGGCCCGTCCCGGTGGCAGGACCGGTCTTCCGCCTCGCGGACTACCTCGAACAACACGGCCGCGCCAGGCGTCAAAGGCTCTGCCCGCCCGCCTCGTTCTGGCACGCCGCTCACGCCCATCTCACCCACCCCGACGACCTCAATAACCTCGCCGGCGCTGCCAACGGCAGACACCGCTTGCAATGGGCCCATCACCTCCAGCACAAGGCCGCTGACGCCGGCCACCCGGATGTCCTGTTCAAGCTGGCGTTGATGAAGGAGGAGGCTGGAGACCGGGAGGGGGCCGAAACCTTCTACCGGCGGGCCGCCGACGCCGGCTTTCCCGAGGGCCTGGCCGAACTGGCGCAGTCGCGGGAGGTGGCCGGGGACCTGGAGGGCGCCGAAACCGTGGCCTGGCAGGCTGCCGAAGCCGGCTACGCCAAGGCCCTGACCGACCTGGCGCGGCTTCGGCATGAGCTCGGGGACCGGGAAGGCGGCGAAATCCTGGCCCGACAGGCTGCCGAAGCCGGCCACACCAAGGCCCTGACCGACCTGGCTCACTTGCGGCAGTTGGCTGGGGACCGGGAAGGCGCCGAAAGCTTCTACCGGCAGGCAGCCGAAACCGGCGCCCCGGGCGCTCTGGCCGACCTGGCACGGTTTCGGCGTGAAACCGGTGACCAGGACGGCGCCGAAAGCCTCTACCGGCAGGCCGCTGACGCCTGCGGCCCCGGCGCTCTGGCTGACCTGGCCCGCTTGCGGCACAAGGCCGGGGACTGGGAAGGCGCCTATCTCCTCGCGTGGCAGGCTGTCGACGCCGGCTATCTGGAGGCCCTGGACACGATGGCGCAGGTACGGGAGATGGCCGGCGACCAGGAAGGCGCCGAAATCCTGGCCCAAGAGGCTGCCGAAGTTGGCTACCCCAGCGTCTTGTTCGACCTGGCACAGATGCGGGAGGAGGCCGGGGACCTGGGAGGCGCCGAATCCCTCTACCAGCAGGCTGTCGACGCCGGCTACCTGGATGCACTGGACACCCTGGCGCGGATGCGGGAGACGGCCGGGGACCGAGAGGGCGCCGAAAGCCTGGCCCGGCGGGCTGTCGACGCCGGCTACCTGGATGCACTGGACACCCTGGCGCGGATGCGGGAGACGGCCGGGGACCGAGAGGGCGCCGAGACCCTGGCCTGGCGGGCTGCCGGAGTCGGCCGCTTCGGCCCCTTGTTCGACCTGGCGTGGAACCGGGAGGAGGCTGGGGACCGGGAAAGCGCCGAAAGCCTGGCGTGGCAGGCATTCGAAGCCGGCCGCCCCAGTGCCTTGCTGAACCTGGCACGGAACCGGGATGAGGCCGGGGACCGGGAAAGCGCCGAACGCCTCTACCAGCAGGCAGCCGACGCCGGCGACCCCAACGCGCTCGCTGGCCTGGCACGGATGCGGGAGATGACCGGGGACCTGGGAGGCGCCGAATCCCTCTACCAGCAGGCTGTCGACGCCGGCTATCTGGGTGCCCTGGACGACCTGGCGCGGATGCGGGAGAGGGCCGGGGACCAAGAAGGAGCCGAAACCCTCTACCGGCAGGCCGCTGACGCCGGCCGACCCCCTCTCGGTATCAAGAAGAGATGGCCCAACGGACTGGACCCGGACGGTTCGCCCACTCCCCCCTGGCTCTGAACACGCATGCTCCACCCACAGCCACACACACGGGCACGCCACACACGGGCACGAGCGCTTCGATCCCCGCCGGTGACGGGCCGCCCGTTCACGCCGGTGAGCCGCATGCGGTCGTAGACGCCTCCCGGCCGCTGTCTCTCTTGACCGCCAACACCCCCGCCGGAGAAGGGAGATGCACAATGCTGCCCGATCCACGCCAAGCTCGCCCTGATCACCACGGCCGTCACCGCACTTCTCACCCCTCACGGCAGCTCCCGCAGCTGCTACATCACAACCCTGTCCTTGCCGAAAACCTCATCCACCCAGGTCGGATGGGGGTGGACGACTTCGCGGTCGACGCTCACTCCAGGACGCTTCTAGCGCTGAAGCCGATGAACCGGCAACGTGATCAGCTGGGCTGCTGTGATTGGCCTACCTGGGCGTGAATGAGGCGCTCGCGCTGCTACGTCTCCTGCCGATGAGCGATCGGGACAAGGACATCGAAATCCTGACCCTGCGGCATCAGATCACGGTGCTGGACCGGCAGCTGGGCAAGCGCAGGCCGCGGTTCGACGCGGGCGACCGGACGTACCGGGATCGATCCGACCGTCCGCTTGCAGACGTCCTTCCTGGCGGCGGTGAGCGAGTTCCACGACGATCACGGCTTTCCAACTCCATGGTTCATCGACGACGTTGACCCCCTGGCCTTGACCGAAACTGCGGCCTTCGCCGCTTACGTGACGCGCGTGCTGAGCGAACGGGACGAAACAGCCGGGCGAGCGGACTGGTTCGTGCGATGACGACGCTGTGGTGGGTCGAGGGTGACCAGATGTTGGGCAGCCCGGCCATCCGCCACTGGCTGACTCCGCTTCTGGAGAAGGCCGGCGGCCACATCGGTTACGACATCCGGCCCAGCGCACGCCGTCAAGGACACGCGACCACGATGCTTGCCGCAGCCTTGCCGACCACTCACTCGCTCGGCATCACACGGGCCTTGTTGACCTGCGACGAGACGACACCGCCTCCCGGCACGTGATCGAAACGAACGGCGGCCGGTTCATCGACAGGGTCGGAGACAAGCGCCGGTACTGGGTGCCGACGTCCTGATCAGCCGCCCGCCGCCACTGCCCAGTGGTCCCAGTTCAAACCGCCCTCCGGAGCCACATCACGACGCCTGATCTTCACGAATCATGCGTGCATTGCGGCCAGTTGGAGGCGCCTTGGGCGGCCTGGAGAACGTCCAGCTGGTCATCTCCGACAGGCACTGCGGGCTGGTGGCCGCGATCCGCACCGTCTTCCTCGGCGCGGCCTGGCAACGCTGCCGGGTTCACTTCGTGCGAGACGTCTTTTCCGTGATCGACAAGGGCTCCGGGGAGATGGTCGCGGCAACCATCCGCACCATCTTCGCGCAGACCACCGCCACGGCCGTCCGCACGCAGCTGAACGTGGTCGCCGACATGCTCGGACGGCAGTTCCCCCAGGTCAAGACCATGCTGCTGGAGGCCGCGACGGATATCACCCGCGTTCGCGGACTTCCCGCCGGCCCATTGGAAGAAGATCTGGTCCACCAACCCGCTGGAGCGGCTGAACCGGGAGATCAAACGACGAGCCGACGTCGTTCAGGTCTCCCCCAGCCCCACTGCCCTCGACCGGCTCGCCACCGCAGTCCTGGCCGAACTCCACGACGAGTGGCAGGCCTTCGACCGCCCCTACCTCTCCGAAGGCTCCATGTCCGAACTCTTCACCACAAACCACACCGGGGACGACCGGCGACTTCCCCCGCCCGAATCGAATCAGCTCGGCCAGTGACTACCCCACAGCACGCGCAGGTCAAAGGACTACGAGAACCCGGCGAAGAGCAGCAACGCCAAGCCCTTGTGACCGCACCCACGTAGCCGACACCCAGCCCAACAACAGGGCAGTGAACCCGACGCCGAGGCCCCCCTGGCAGAAAGCAGTAGCCGGCGTCCACGCCGCGTACAAGCCCAAACCCCTACCCCCAGGCGCCACGCCCGTCACGCAGCCCCAGGGCAACGACAGGCCAAGCCACTGAAGCCTTGCCGCACGGTCGACAACGCGGCGGGGAGCATCCCCCTTACCTGCAGGAACGCTTGCAGGAGTCGTCATCTCGGCCGTTCCCGGAGAACGACCGCCACTGCCGTGTATACGCTCCAGCCACTGCTCGGCGTAGGGGTTGCGATCCTCGGCCGCCACCAGCAGACCACCGCACGGCCCGCACTGATCGTCACCGGCCCCGCCGCAGCCGCGAAACCCACCGCCCTGCTCCACGTCGGACGCGCCTGCCTCCTCGCCCACACCCACCGCGACCCAGCAGCCTCACGACCGAGGCTGATGGTGCCGGCCAGGTGCGAGCGAATCCGACGGCGGGGGGGGCTCAGCCCGTCGCCCAGCGACGGAGTTTCTCGGGGTTGCGTACGACCCAGATGTGTGTGATCCGGTCGCCCGCGACCTCGAACGCGAATACCGTCACGATGACGCCGTCCTGCTCGGCCACCACACCGGGTCGGCCGTTGACCGTACGCTCCAGGAACGTCATCGTGCCTGGCCTGCGGCGGGCGATCTCGACCCAGGCGCGCGCGATCTGCTCACCGCCTTCGATGGGGTGCAGGAAGGTGGTGGCCAGGCCGCCGCCATCGGCGATGGCTGTGGCCTCGGGGTCGAGCAGACCGATCAGGGCGTCGATGTCCTTTGCCTCCCAGGCCCGTTTGAAGTCCCTGACGACGCCGGCGCGCTGGGCCGCCGAAGTCGCAGTGGCGGAAGGCTGCGCGGCCCGGACGCGACGCCGGGCCGAGGAGGCCAGTTGGCGGCAGGCCGCCGGGGTGCGGCCGACGATCTCGGCCACTTCGGCGAAGGAGTGGCAGAAGACGTCGTGCAGAATGAACGCGACGCGTTCGGCCGGGGTCATCGATTCGAGCACGACCAGGAAGGCCAGGTTGACCGACTCGTCCAGGGTGACCCGGTCGGCCGGGTCGACGGCCGCACCCCCCACCCGCCCGCTGATCCACTCCGTGTGCCCGGGCAGCGGCTCGGGGATCCATTCGCCCACGTAGGTCTCCCGTCTGACCCGTGCCGAGCCGAGCAGGTTGAGACAGATCCGGCTGGCGACCGTCGTCAGCCAGGCGCCGGGGGACTCGATGGCGTCCTGTTGGGTCCGGGGCATGGCGTACCAGCGGGCGTAGGTCTCCTGGACGGCGTCGTCGGCCTCGACCAGGGAGCCCAGCAGCCGGTACGCGAGATTGATCAGCCGACGCCGCTCGCCCATGACCGCGTCCAGGGCCGGATCGGGCCGGTCGCATCCTGACTCGGATCGGTTGCTCATGGTGTCGAGGCTCCCCTCGGTTGCATCTGCTCTTACCGGTTCGACAAGACAGCCCGGCGGAATGTCAGGCCAGTGCAGTGGCCTGACATTCC
>NZ_JBEPBF010000144.1:0-25719 GCF_040298985.1 Streptomyces sp. NPDC001093
CCGCGCTCGGCCGCGCCCGCGACCAGGCCGTCCGCCCCGTGCCGGGCGAGGACGGCGAGCCCGTCGAGGTGGGCGCGCCACACCTCGGGGCCCTCCGGGTCGGCGAGCAGGGTGTGGATGGCCTGCTCGGCCTGGTCCAGGGGGCCGAGCAGGGAGGGCGACAGCCGGGTACGGCGGGCCGTGTCGAAGAGATCGAGCAGGTCCGTCACGGCACGGTTGAAGCGCTCGGCCCGGGTCTCGGCGGCCGCGCACCAGGCGCCGAGCGACCTGCGGACGTGCTCGGCGAGCAGGGCGGGGAGCCGGTCGGGTTCGGCCTGGTCGGCCAGCCGGTCGGCGAGCAGGTCGCGGCGCTGGGCGTCCCGGCCGAGCGTCTCGACGCGGTCGGCCGTCGCCAGGGCCCGGTCCAGCTCCTCGCACGCGTCCGGGGTGTGCGGCGTGTACCTGCCGAGCAGGGCGGTGTGCGCCCCGGTCAGGCGCGTCACCTCGGCGGCGGCCTGCTGCCAGGCCAGCGCCTGCTCCAGCCGGCCGGCCAGCGCCTTGTCCCAGGTGCCGGTCCTGGTCAGGCCGGCCACTCGCTGACGATCCTCCTTGTACTGTGCCGAGAAGCGGGACATGAGTCCGCGGTGCTGCTCGGCGAAGCGGCGCACCAGGGCGGGCAGGTCGGTGGCGGTCAGGACCTGTTCGCCGAAGACGTCCTCGGCCGCCTGTCGGGCCACGGCCTGCGCGTCGAGGGCCGTACGCAGGTCCCGGGCCGCCGCGTGGGCCCGGCGCAGGGTGTCGGTGTCGAACCAGCCGCGCAGCGGGCGGTGGCCGGCCGTCGTCAGGTCGGCCAGCTCGCACAGGGCGAACGCGGTCTCGGCGCGCTCGGGCTTCGGCATGCCGAGCAGGTCGGCGAGCTGGGCGACCTGAGTGGTGACGTCCTCCGGCAGGCCGCCGTCCTCCTGCTGCGCCGGACGGCCGGTGAGCCCGGCCCGCAGGCCGCGCACGAGCTGCTGGACCTCACGCACCGAACGGGGCTCGTCCTGGGTGGCGGCGAAGGGGCGGCGTCCGGCCGCCGTCAGCAGGGCGCCGAGGGCGTCGGCGGCCTCGGCGACCACCTGGTGCTCGGAGCCGCCGGCCAGCCCCCGCCAGGGGAAGGACTCGCCCTCGGCGGCGGGGCGCCAGGCTCGGGCGACGGTCTGCGCGGCGGCGGCGAGTTCCTGCAGGCCGCCGGCGGTCAGGGTGCGGACGACCTTGGCGTTCTCCGCGCCCAGCGGCAGGCCGGGGGTGTCGGACTGCTCCAGCAGCACCAGGCGGCCGAGGACGTCGTGCAGACTGCGCCCCAGGGGTTCGCGGGTCTCGTTCATGGCGGCGGCGTACGCGGACAGGTCCGTGCGCAGCTTCCGGGCGCGCGCCAGCTCGTGCTCGGCGGCTCCGGTGACCCGGGCCTCGGTGGTGAGCACCCGGGCGAGTTCGGTGGCCACCGCCTTCTTGCTCGTGTCACCGCTGTGCAGTGCCATGACGAAGTCACCGAGCCCGACCCCGCGCAGCCGGTTGCGTACGACGTCGAGGGCGGCGGCCTTCTCGCTGACGAACAGCACGCTGCGGCCGGCGTGCATGAGTGCGGCGATCAGGTTGGTGATGGTCTGGCTCTTGCCGGTGCCGGGCGGGCCGCTCATGACGAAGGACCGGTCGTCGAGGGCCGCGGCGATGCACTGCCGCTGCGAGGCGTCGGCGTCGAGGACGAGCGGGGTCTGCTCGGGCAGCTGGACGTCGTCGATGCGGTCCGCGTCGGGGGGTTCGAAGTCGGTCAGGTCGTCGGGCAGGCCGGCCTCGGGCCCGAGGGCGACGGCCCGCACCAGCGGATGGGCGAGGATCCGTTCCTCGTTCTGCTGGAGGTCCTGGTACATCGCCTCTCGGTGGGAGGCGAACAGCCCGAGGACCACGCGCTCCTCGACCGCCCACCCCTGCAGCCCGGCCGCGACCGAGCGGGCCGCCGCGAGGACGCCGGGCAGATCGGCGGCATCGGTCGCGGTGACGGGTGTCCAGTCGACGCCGAGCCGGTCCAGTCTCACCGCGAGCGCGGGGTTGTGGATGCGCTCCTGGTCCTCCGCCGGGTGCAGGCGGTAGCGGCGGTTGCCGTCCCTGCGCAGTTCGACGGGTACCAGGAGCAGGGGCGCGGCGCTGCTCTCGTGGGCGTCGGCCTCCCGCCAGTCGAGCATGCCGACGCCCAGCCAGAGCACCCACAGGCCGTAGTCGTTGTACATCTGGCCGGACT
This sequence comes from Streptomyces sp. NPDC001093, assembly GCF_040298985.1. Classification (NCBI taxonomy): domain Bacteria; kingdom Bacillati; phylum Actinomycetota; class Actinomycetes; order Kitasatosporales; family Streptomycetaceae; genus Streptomyces; species Streptomyces sp. NPDC001093. The sequence continues at coordinate 2,258 of NZ_JBEPBF010000144.1, forward strand.
TCTGGCGCAGTTGGTACAGCGAGGAGTCCAGCGCCGCCTGGGTGGTCTTCTGGGTGACGAGTCCCGGGCGGTGCTGCCGGCCGGTGCTCCCCTCCGCCGTGTCGCCGGCCTTCTCCAGGCCCACGCCCGGCGCCTTCTGCGGGAGCGGCGCGAACTCCCATCCCCTGGCCAGGTCCGCGAGCACCGCCTCGGCGCCGGGTGAGCCGACCTCCAGCGTGGCCGTTCTGGTATGACGGAAGTTCAGCAGCCGGTTGCGCCCGCCCATGTCCAGCAGAGAGTTCCGCCATCCGTCGAGGACGGTCTTCATCATGGTCTGGGGCTGCTGGGCCATGCCGTGGATACCTCCTGAGCGGGCGCAGGGGTGACCACCCTCCCCGGCCCCCTGGAGGTATCTCCCTATCAGCTCACGCCATCCGACACGCCTGTTGATCGCCCGATGGTATGAATTTGTTGTGCAGCGGGCGTGCGGATGAGGTGTGGTTCCGCCGCGCTCACTTGACCGAGCCCGCCATGACGCCCTGGACGAAGTGCCGCTGGAAGGCGAAGAACACCACCACCGGCACGATCAGGGACAGGAACGCCCCCGGGGCGAGGACGTCGATGTTGCTGCCGAACTGCCGGATCTGGGACTGGAGTTCAACAGTCAGCGGCTGCGAGGAGCTGTCGGCGAACAGCAACGCCACCAGCATGTCGTTCCAGACCCACAGGAACTGGAAGATCGCGAGGGAGGCGATCGCCGGGCGCCCCACCGGCAGGACCAGCCGGGTGAAGATGCGCCACTCGCTGCCTCCGTCCATCCGGGCCGCCTCCAGCATCTCCTTCGGCATCTCCGCGAAGTAGTTGCGGAGCAGGAACACGGCGAAGGGGAGGCCGTAGGCCACATGGAAGAGGACGACTCCGGGGATCGTGCCGAACAGGCCCAGCGCGCCGAAGAGTTTGGCCACCGGCAGCAGTCCGATCTGCACCGGCACCACCAACAGGGCCACCACCAGCAGGAAGAGGGGCTCCCGCAGCGGGAAGTCCAGCCAGGCGAAGGCGTATCCGGCGAGGGCGGCGATGACCACGACGAGGGTCGTGGCCGGCACCGAGATCAGGACCGTGTTCCAGAAGGCCTGCGTCATGCCGGAGTTCTTCAGCAGGGCCGAGTAGTTGTCGAAGGACAGCTGGCCGGGGCTGGTGAGCGCCGTCCACCAGCCGCCCTTCGCGGTGTCCTGCGCCGAGCGCAGGGAGGACACGAAGAGGCCCGCGAGCGGGGTCAGCCAGACCAGGCCGATCACCACCAGGAAGGCCTGCACCACGCCGTTGCCCAGGCCGCGCCTGATCGCGTTCATCGCCGAGTTCATCGCTGGCTCCTTCGGAAGCGGCGGACGTTGAAGACCATCGCCGGGATCACCAGGAGCAGGAGCAGCACGCCCAGCGCGCTGCCGAGGCCCTGGTTGTTGCCGCCGCCGAAGGACACGAGCCACATCTGGGTGGCGAGCACCGTGGCGTCCTCCTGCACCGGCCCGGGCGCGATGATGTAGACGAGGTCGAAGACCTTCATCACGTTGATGACGAGGGTCACGAAGACGACCGTCAGCACGGGGGCCAGCAGCGGGACGGTGATCCGGCGGAAGATCTGCCACTCGTTCGCGCCGTCCATCCGGGCCGCCTCCAGCGCGTCCCGGGGCAGGGTCGACAGGCCCGCGCCGATCAGCACCATCGCGAAGCCGGTCCAGATCCACAGGTACGCGCCGATGATCGCCGGGGTGACCAGCGTCGGGCCGAGCCAGGAGACGCCCTGGTAGGGCGGGGCGAAGTTGGACGCGGGCAGTTCCACCGTGTACGAGCCCGCGCGCAGCCCGGCGAAGCGGAAGGAGCCGTCGGCCGCGGTGGTCGTGCTCGCGACCGTGTGCCCGTCGCGCACCGCCTGGACCCGCATGCCGGGCAGGCCGCTCTCCTTCGGGTCGACCTGGCCCTGCCTGCCGCCCCCGCCGGGGGTGAAGTCCAGGTAGACGACACCGCGCAGCTCGCCGGGCGCGGCCTTGCGAGAGGCCGCCGCGGCAGCGGGCTCGGCTCCCTTCGGCAGGTCCTTGGGCAGCACCCCGACCATCGGGAGCGTCACCGTGTGGCCGGCGGCGGCGGTCGTGCGGTAGGAGCCGTCGCGGTCCTGGGTCAGCAGGCCCGCGCGGCCGCGCGCCGTCGGGTACGACGACGTGCCCTGGAAGGCGTCGTGGACGGAGACGGCGGCCGCGTTCAGCACGCCCTTGTTCGGGTCCTGGTCGTAGGCGAGCCGGAAGATGATGCCGGCGGCCAGGAAGGACACGGCCATAGGCATGAAGAGCAGGAGCTTGAAGGCGGTGGCCCAGCGGACCTTCTCCACCAGGACGGCCAGGATCAGGCCCAGACCCGTGAGCAGGGACGGGGCCACCACCACCCAGATGGCGGTGTTGCGGATGGCCTTCAGGGTCGCCGGGTCGCGGAACATCTCGGCGTAGTTGTCGCCGCCGACGAACCGGGTGCCGGAGGCGTCGAAGAAGCTGCGGCCGACGGAGAACAGCACCGGGTAGACGACGAGCGCGCCGAGCAGCAGCAGCGCGGGGAAGACGAAGAGCAGGGCGATCAGCCGGGCGCGCCGCCGGCTGCGGCGCCCGCGCGCCTCGCCGGCGGCCCGCGGGCCCGCCTGCTGTTTCACAAGAGTGGTGGCGGTCATGATCGCTGCCGGTCAGCCCTGGTAGGCCTGGGCGGCTGCGGACTCCAGCTTCGCCGCGGTGCCCTTCGGGTCCGACGGGTCGCGCAGGAAGTCCTGGAGCAGCTTCCACTCGCCGGCGCCCTTGGTGCCGCCGAAGGCCGCCGGGGCCTGGTCGGACATGTCGAAGCGGACCGAGTCGCCCGCGTCGATCAGGGACTTGGCGGTGGCGCGGGTGACGTCGTCGGCGTAGGAGGCGAGGTCGAGCTTCTCGTTCGGGGACAGGAAGCCGCCCGCCTTCGCCCATACGGCCGCGGCCTCGGGGCTCGCCAGGTACTCCAGGAGCTTCATGCCGGCCTTGGTGTTCTTGCCGTCCTTCAGCACGACGGCCGCGTCACCGCCGCTGACGACGGGTGCCGTGCCGCCGTCGACCGCCGGGAACGGGAAGAAGTTCGCGTCCTTGCCGATGGTCTTGCCGAACTGGTCGTGCGCGACGCCGGCGACGAAGTCGCCCTCGTAGACCATGCCGGCCTCGGGCTTGGGCCCGAACACCTTCTCCACCGAGCTCGGGAAGTCGGTGTTCAGGGCCTCCTTCTGGCCGCCGGCGACGAGCTGCTTGTCCTTGAACAGCTTGCCGAGGGTGGTGAGCGCCTTGACGACGGACGCGTCGGTCCACTTCAGCTTGTGCGCGGCGAGGGCGTCGTACTTCTCGGGTCCGGCCTGGGAGAGGTAGATGTTCTCGAACCAGTCGGTGAGGGTCCAGCCGTCCTCACCGGCGACGGCGAAGGCGGCGAGCCCGGAGTCGGAGACGGTGTGCCCGGCCTTCAGCAGCTCGTCGTACGTCTTCGGCGGCTTGACCCCGGCCTGGGTGAGCGCGGCGGGGCTGTACCAGACGGTCGACTTGTGGGCGGCCTTGAAGTACAGGCCGTACAGGGTGCCGTCGACGCTGCCGTACTTCTTCCACACGGGTGCGTAGTCGGCGGTGACCGTCTGCTGGGCGGTCGGGGACAGCGGCGTGAGCCAGCCCTTCTTGGCGAACTGCTGCAGGACGCCGACCTGCGGGACCATCACGACGTCGGGCGCGTTGCCGCCCTCGATCTTGCTGCCGACGACGGTGGAGACGTTGTCGCCGGTGGAGATGAACTGCGTCTTGGCGCCGGTCTTCGCGGTGAACGCGTCCAGGACCTTCTGGAAGTTCTTCTGCTCGCTGCCGGTCCAGACGCCGGCCACGGTGACGGTCTGGCCGCTGAGCGCCTTGTCGCCGCCGCCGGCCGAGACGGGGCCGCCGCCGCAGGCGGTCGCGCCGAGGGCGAGGGTGAGGGCGGTACAGCCGGTGAGCAGGGTGGTACGGCGTCGCATCATCATCGATGTCCCTTCAAGAGGTGGTTGATCACAGGTCGCTGAGCCACCAGGCGGCCGTGGCGCCGGGCAGGACGCCCGCCGGACAGGGGCCGCTGGAGAGCAGGGGGGTACCGGAGACGGGGGCGGGCGCGGGGGCCGTACCGAAGTTGACGGCGCACACCAGGCCGTCGCCGCGGGTGAAGGCGAGGACGCCGGGCGGGGTGTCCAGCCAGTGCAGCGTGCCCTCGCCCAACTGGGGGAGCTGCGCGCGGAGTTGGAGGCCGTCGCGGTACAGGTGCCAGAAGGAGCGGGTGTCGGCGAGGGCGCGGTCGGTGGCGTACTCGGCGAAGTAGTCCGGCTGGGGCAGCCAGGGCTTCACACCCTCGACGCCGGAGGTGAAGCCGAACGGCGAGGCCTGACCGGACCAGGGCAGCGGCACCCGGCAGCCGTCACGGATGCGGGCGCGGCTTCCGGTGCGACGGAATATGGGGTCGGTCAGGACGTCGTCGGGCAGGTCGACGACCTCGGGCAGGCCCAGTTCCTCGCCCTGGTAGATGTACGCGGCTCCGGGCAGCGCCAGCATCAGCAGCGCGGCGGCGCGGGCGCGGGCGGCGCCGAGGCCGCTGCCCTCGGGGGCGGGTTCGCCGTAGCGGGTGACCGTGCGGACCTGGTCGTGGTTGTTGAGGACCCAGGTGACCGTGGAGCCGGTGCCGGCGATGTCCTGCATGGCCTCGGTGATGACCTTGCGGAAGGCGTCGGCGTCCCAGGGCGCGCCGAGCAGGTCGAAGAAGAAGGCCTGGTGGAGTTCGTCGGGGCGGACGTACAGGGCGTGTTCGCGGGCCGTGGGGACGGAGACCTCGCCGACGAGGAGGCGTTCGCGGCCGTCGCGTGCGGTGTACTCCTCGCAGGTCGCGCGCCACTGCCGCCACACCGCGTGCACCTCGGGCTGGTTCCAGGCGAGCGGGTTGACCGAGTCGCGGGTGCGGGCGTCGGCCTCGGGGTCGTCGGAGTCGGGCAGTTCGGGGTGCTTGTAGAGGCCGGCGGCGACATCGATGCGGAAGCCGTCGACGCCCCGGTCCAGCCAGAAGCGCAGGACGCGGTCGAACTCGGCGGCGACCCCGGGGGTGCGCCAGTTCCAGTCCGGCTGCTCGGGCGTGAACATGTGCAGGTACCACTGGCCGTCGCCGACCCTGGTCCAGGCGGGGCCGCCGAACATGGCGTGCCAGTTGTTGGGCGGCTCGCCGCCGTCCGGGCCGCGGCCGTCGGCGAAGTGGAAGCGGGCGCGGGCCGGGCTGCCGGGCGCGCTGTCCAGCGCCTCGCGGAACCACGGGTGCTCGCTGGAGCAGTGGTTGGGGACGATGTCGAGGAGCACCTTGATGCCGAGCCGGTGCGCGGCGGCCATCAGCCGGTCGAACTCGGCGAGGTCGCCGAAGAGCGGGTCGACCCCGCAGTAGTCGGCCACGTCGTAGCCGTGGTCGTGCTGCGGCGAGGGGTAGAACGGGCTCAGCCAGATCCCGTCGACGCCCAGCTTCTTCAGGTACGGCAGCCCGGCCCGGACGCCGGCCAGATCGCCGACGCCGTCGCCGGTGCTGTCGAGGAAGCTGCGGACGTAGACCTGGTAGATCACCGCGTCACGCCACCAGTGGTACTTACTCAGCATGCATGCATGTTAGGTAGGCGTGTCGTGAGGGTGTCAACGAAAAGAACGGAAGCTACCGGTGAGTTGAGGGCGTAAAACCGGACTTAGCGGGGCATCACGCACCGAGATGAAATCTGCGCGTTACTTAACAAGTAACTATCGGCGGGCGATCGCGTCGAGCTCGTACGCGAGCCGGCGCACGGCCTGCTCGGGCGTCTGGCGCCCGCTGAGCGCGTCCTGCATCACGGCCTGCACCACCAGGCTGACCTGGTCGTAGTGCGGGCTCTTGGGGCGCGGCCGGGCGGTGAGCACGGCGGTGCGCAGGGTCGGCAGATAGGGGAACCGCCGTACGAGTCCGGGGTCCTCGTAGAGCGCGGCGCGCACGGGAGGCAGCGCGCCCCGGGTGAGCACCTGGCGCTGGACGGGTGCACTGGTGAGATAGGCGATCAGCCGGGCGGCCGAATCGGGGTGCCGGGCATGGGAGTTGACGGCGAGGTCGGAGCCGCCGAGCACACTGGTCCCCGGCCCGTCGGGTCCGGGCAGCGGCACGGCGCCGATCTTCCCGGCGACCCTGGAGCCCCTGGCGGAGGCGACGGCGTAGGCGTAGGGCCAGTTGCGCAGGAAGAGCAGTCTGCCGTCCTGGAAGGCCTGCTTGGACTCCTCCTCCTTGTACGTCAGCGCCGCCTTCGGTATCCAGCCCTCGCGGACGCCGCGGGCGAGGAAGCCGATGCCCTGGCGGGCGGCGGCGGAGTCGACGGTGACCCGGGTGCCCTCGCCGCCGAGGATCGTGCCGCCCGCCGAGTAGACGGCCTCGGCCGCGTTCACGGTCAGACCCTCATAGGGCAGGAACTGGCCCGCGTAACCGCCGAGTCCGTACTTCGGCGCGATGGTCTTCGCGTCATGCTCCAGCTCGGCCCAGGTGCGCGGCGGCGGCACGCCCTCCTTGGCGAGGATGTCCTTGCGGTACAGGAGAAGTCCGGCATTCGTGACGTACGGGACGGCGTACAGCCGGCCGTCGTAGGTGGCCGTGTCCACGACCGGCGGCAGGAAGCTCTTCAGCGGGAAGCGGTCCGACGGCAACGGGCGGATCCAGCCGGCCGCGGCGAACTCCGAGGTCCAGTTGACGTCGATGTTGAGGACGTCGAACCGGCCCCGGTCGCCGCCGCGCAGGTCGGTGGTCATCTGCGCATGGGTCTCGTCGGCGGAGTCGGGCAGCTCGACGAGGGTGACCTTCTCGCCGGGGTGGGTGCGGTTCCAGCCCTGGAGCAGCGGGGCGAGATAACCGGTGAGGTCGCCGGCGGTGGCCAGGGTGAGCGGGCCGCGGCCGTCGCCCGCGTCCTCGTCGGCGTGCGCGCCGGAGGCGACGTACCCGGTGAGGATCACGGCCAGAACCAGGAGGCCCCTACCGGCGGCGCGTATCCACCGCATAGGTTCCTCCCTGAACACGTACACACGGCTCCGGGCACCCTCGCCCGGGAGTCAGAGGCCATGTATACCTGTTAGGTATGGGCGATACTAGGGCCTGGAGCACATTACGCAGACTAGGAGGAGAGCACGAGTGCGCCTGCCCCTCCTGGCACTGCTCGCCCGCGGCCCGGCCCACGGCTACGAGCTGAAGCAGGACCTTGAGCAACTGCTGGGCTCCGCGTACCCTCAGCCGAACGTCGGCCAGATCTACGTCACCCTCGGCCGCCTCGAGAAGTCGGGACTGATCGAGGGCGAGGACGTCGAGCAGTCCAGCCGGCCCAACAAGAAGGTCTACCACCTCACCGATGCCGGGCGGGAGGCGCTGCACGCCTGGTTCGAGGAGACCGAGGACGAGGCGCGGGTACGGGACGAGTTCTTCATGAAGCTCGCCCTGGCCCCGCAGACCGGTCTCGCCGACCAGATCGCCCTCATCAACAGGCAGCGGCGCCAGTACCTGAACACCATGCGCAACCTGTCGAAGCTGGCCGCGGCCGAGAACCGGGACAACCGCATCGCCCTGCTGCTCATCGAGGGCGCGATGCTGCATCTGCAGGCCGATCTCGACTGGCTGGAGCGGTGCCAGGAGGAACTGGAATGAGTGAGGACCGGGTTCCGGTGCTCCGGGCCGAGGGGCTGGTGAAGACCCACCACGGCGAGGGCGCCCCCGCGCACGCCGTCCGCGGGGTCGACCTGAGTGTGGGCCGGGGCGAGTTCGTGGCGATCACCGGCCCGTCCGGGGCCGGGAAGTCCACCCTGCTGCATCTGCTCGGCGGGCTCCAGCGGCCGGACGAGGGCAGCATCTGGCTGGACGGCCGGTGCACGGACTCCTTCAGCGAGGCGCGCTGGGCGGTGGAGCGCCGCAAGGCCATCGGGATCGTGTTCCAGTTCTTCAACCTGGTGTCCAACCTGTCGGTCGCCGACAACGTCGAACTGCCCGCCCTGCTCGCCGGCGTCCCGCCGAAGAAGGCCCGCGCCGAGCGTGAGGAGCTGCTGGCCGAGCTGGGGCTCACCGGCAAGGAGCGCAGCATGCCGGGCGAGCTGTCCGGCGGCGAGCAGCAGCGGGTCGCGCTCGCCCGGGCCCTGGTCAACCATCCCCCGCTGCTGCTGGCCGACGAACCAGCCGGCAGCCTGGACAGCAGGGGCACGCGCGAGGTCATGCGGCTGCTGTCCCGCTTCCACGGACGCGGCCAGACGATCGTGCTGGTCACGCATGACGCCCGGCTGGCGAGCGCCGCCGACCGCGTGATCAGCTTCTTCGACGGCCGCATAGCCGACGACGCCGCCCTGGGCGGCACCCCGCCGCGCGGGAAGCCGGGGATCTCGGGCGTGCTGGAGCTGAGGGACTGACGGTGCTGGATCTCCGGGACGTACGAGCCACCCTGCGATGGGCGCACTCCGATCTGCGCACCCACCGTGGCGAGGCGCTGTTCCTCGTGCTGGCCACCGCCGGGATCGTCGTCTCGCTGCTGCTGGCCACCGCCCTGTTCGGGTACGCGACCAACCCCTGGCAGCGCGTCTTCACACAGGCCCGCGGGGCGCATGTGTGGATCCACACCGTGCCGTCGGCCGACGCCCGCGGGCTGGCCCGGCTGGACGGTGTCGACTCCGTGGCCGGCCCCTACCGCACCGAGTCCGCCACCGTCGCCGTACGCGGCACCCGCGCCTCCGTGGAGCTGCGTGGCACCCCGCAGCTGCCCTCCGTCGGCCGGCCGCTGCTGACCGCCGGGCACTGGCTGGATCCGGCCGAACCGGACGGCGTGGTGCTGGAGAGCAGCCTGGCCCGGGCGCTGCTGGCCGAGCCCGGGGACACCCTCACCCTGCCCGGTACCGCCCGCGCCCTGACCGTCGAGGGCATCGCGGACAGTGCCGAACCCCGCTACAGCCCGGGCGAGCAGCCGGGCCTGGTGTGGGCCCTGCCGTCCGCCGTACGCGCTCCCGGCGGCCAGGTGATCGGACTGCGCCTCGCCGACCCGGGCGACACGGACTACGCGGTGCAGCGAGCCGTCACCGTCCTGGGCGCGGGCGCGGTCGGCGACGTCTCCACCTGGCAGCAGGCGCGCGCCGCGGCCCAGGGCGACAACCGGCTGCTGGGCCAGGTGCTCGGCCTGTTCGGTCTGGGCGCCCTGATCGCCGCCGGGTTCGCCGTGCACGGAGCGATCGCCACCCGCATCCGGGGGCATCTGCGGGACATCTCGGTGCTGAAGGCGATCGGCTTCACACCCGGCCAGGTCGTCCGGATCTTCCTGCTGCAGCACCTCGCGTACGCGCTGCTCGGCTCGGTGGCCGCCGCGGGGCTCACCGAGGCCCTGGGCCGGAGGATCCCCGGCCGGCTCGGCGACGCCGTGGGCCTGTGGCAGGGGCTGCCCGGGCACACCGTGGCGCTGTTCCTGGTACCCGTGGGGGCGGTGCTGTTCATCGGTCTGACCACGGGGCTCGCGGCCTGGCGGGCCGGGCGGGTGCCGCCGGTTCCGGTGCCGCGCCCGGCCGCTGCGGCCGGCGGGCGGCTGACCGGACTGGCCCGGCGGGCGCTCGGGCTGCGGCTGCCGGCCGCGCTCGTCCTCGGCTGCCACAAGGCGTTCGCGGGGCGTGGCCGGTCGCTTGCCACCGTGGCCCGGCTGACGCTGCCGCTGCTGCTGATCGTGGTGGCGCTCAGCGCCTGGACCACGATCGACCGTTTCCACAACAGCCCGGACCGCATGGGTCTGCCGACGTCCCTGTCGGTCCGCTCCGACGGTGCCATGGACACGTCCGCGGTACGGGCCCTGCTCACCGGCGATCACCGGGTCACCGCCGCCTATCCCGGGGTCGAGGTCGCCGCGCTGGTCCCCGGCCAGACCGGCACCATCGCGCTGCGCGGCGTCGGCACCCGCGCCGAGCCCTATCCCTACGCCCTCGCCGAGGGCCGGGCCGCACACGGATCCGACGAGGCGGTGGCCGGCCAGGGCCTGCTGGACCTGCTGCACGCCCGCGTCGGTGACTGGGTGCGCATGACGGTGGGCGACCGGCCGCAGATCCTGCACATCGTGGGCCGCAGCATCGAACCGCAGAACGCCGGCCGGGTCGTGACCACCTCACTGGACACCCTCCGGGAGAACGACCCCGGGCTGACCCCCGCCTTCTACGAGCTGCGGCTGCGCCCCGGCACCGACCCGCAGCGCGTGGCCACCGCACTGGCCCGGGCCGGCCGCGGCCACCTCGACGTGCACACGGTGACGAACCCGGCCGACGGTCTGTCCCCGCTGCGCGCGGTCGTCGCCGGGCTGATCGCCGTACTGGCCCTGATCGGGCTGGTCGAGCTGGGCACCGCCATCGGGGGCAGCGTCCGCGAGAGCGAGCGGGACGTGCTGGCACTGAGGGCGATCGGCATGTCGCCGCGGCAGATCACCGCGATCACCGTCACGGCGACGAGCTGTACGGCCCTGGCCGCGGCGATCGCCGCCACGGCGCTGGGGCTGCCGCTGGGCCGCCGGCTGATCGACGCCCAGGGCAGCTCCAGCGGTATCGGCGCCGGCATCGCCCAGTCCCCCTCACCCGGGCTGCTGCTCGCGCTGGGCGCCGCCGCCGTGCTCGGGGCGGCCGCGCTGGCGGCGCTGCCCGCGGCTCGCGCGGCACGCAGCCGCCTCGCGGACACCCTGAGCGCGGTGGCCTGACCGGGCCCCCGGGGGAACTCAACGCCCATAGGTGCGGGGCTGTTGTACGGCCTCCGGGGTGTGCCCGGTGCCGGGTGGGCGGTCGGCCCGATGCCGTGGCTCCGTCCGGCTCCGGCGTACGCCCCGTCAGCTACGGCCGCGCAGCTCCCGGTACTTGGCGACGAGTGTCTTCGTCGACGCGTCGAGGCCCTCGACCTCGGCGCCCTCGGTCAGTGCCGGCTCGACCCGCTTGGCCAGCACCTTGCCCAGCTCGACGCCCCACTGGTCGAAGGAGTCGATGTGCCACACCGCGCCCTGCACGAAGACCTTGTGTTCGTAGAGCGCGACCAGCTGGCCGAGGACGGAGGGGGTCAGTTCCTTCGCCAGGATGGTCGTCGTCGGCCGGTTGCCCTGGAAGGTCTTGTGCGCCACCAGCTCCTCCGGCACGCCCTCCCCGCGGACCTCCTCGGCACTCTTGCCGAAGGCCAGCGCCTGGGTCTGGGCGAAGAAGTTGGCCATCAGCAGGTCGTGCTGCGCCTTGAGTTCACCGCTCAGCTCGCCCACCGGCTCGGCGAAGCCGATGAAGTCCGCAGGGATGAGCTTGGTGCCCTGGTGGATCAACTGGTAGTAGGCGTGCTGCCCGTTGGTGCCCGGGGTGCCCCAGACGACCGGGCCGGTCTGCCACTCGACCTGCCGGCCGTCCCGCGCCACGTACTTGCCGTTGGACTCCATGTCCAGCTGCTGGAGGTAGGCGGTGAACCTCGACAGGTAGTGGCTGTACGGCAGCACCACGTGCGACTGGGCGTCGTGGAAGTTGCCGTACCAGATGCCCAGCAGGCCCAGCAGCAACGGGGCGTTGGCCTCGGCGGGCGCGGTGCGGAAGTGGTCGTCGACCAGCCGGAAGCCGTCGAGCATCTCCCGGAACCGGTCGGGGCCGATCGCGATCATCAGGGACAGGCCGATCGCGGAGTCGTACGAGTACCGACCGCCGACCCAGTCCCAGAACTCGAACATGTTGTCCGCGTCGATGCCGAACCCGGTCACCTTCTCGGCGTTCGTGGACAGCGCCACGAAGTGCCGGGCGACCGCCGACTCGTCACCGAGCGCGTCCACCAGCCACTTCCTGGCCGACGTCGCGTTGCTGATCGTCTCGATGGTGGTGAAGGTCTTGGAGGCGATGATGAACAGCGTCTCGGCCGGGTCCAGGTCCCGCGTGGCCTCGTGCAGGTCGGCGCCGTCCACGTTGGAGACGAAGCGGACGGTCAGGGCCCGGTCGGTGAAGCTGCGCAGCACCTCGTAGGCCATCGCGGGGCCCAGGTCGGAGCCGCCGATGCCGATGTTGACGACGTTCCTGATGCGCCGGCCGGTGTGGCCGGTCCAGGCGCCGGAGCGGACGCGGTCGGCGAAGTCGCTCATCCTGTCGAGAACGGCGTGCACCTTCGGGACGACGTTCTCCCCGTCGACCTCGATCACCGCGTCCCGCGGGGCGCGCAGCGCGGTGTGCAGCACGGCCCGGTTCTCGGTGACGTTGATCTTCTCGCCGCGGAACATGGCGTCCCTGAGCGCGAACACGTCCGTGGCGGCGGCCAGCTCGCGCAGCAGCCGCAGGGTCTCGTCGGTGACCAGGTGCTTCGAGTAGTCGAGGTACAGATCGCCGACCTGGAGCGTGTACCCCTCACCGCGCCCCGGATCGGCGGCGAACAGCTCCCTGAGATGGGTGTCGGCCAGCTCCTCCCGGTGCTTGGCGAGAGCGGTCCATTCGGGCCTCTGGTTGAGCCTGGTACGGCCGTCTGCGTTCATTTCCGACTTCCGCCTTCTTTCGTGCCTGTCCCAGCTGTTCCAACCTAATTGATCACTGCACGGCAGGAGCCGTCGTGGCTCCGTCGTGCGGCGCAACAACAGGTACGTCCGGCTTACGGGCGGGTATCAGCGCGGTGACGGCAAGGGCGAAGAGGACCGCGGCGAGCAGGGCCGGACCGTTCAGTCCGTACGTCCGGGCCGCCACTCCGCCGAGGAGCGCGCCGAGCGGAGCGCCGGACGTCGAGGAGGTGCGGAACGCGGAGGCGATACGGCCCACCATCGCCTCGGGGCTGCGCTGCTGCATCAGGGTGACCTGGTTGACGTTCCAGACCATGTTCATGGCGCCGAGCAGCAGCATGCCGGTGATGAGCGCGGCCAGGTGCCGGACGGAGCCGATGAGCAGCAGTGACGACGTCTGGACGCTGCCGGCGAGCAGCAGGGCCCGCACCCGGCCGGTGCGGCGCGCGAGGCGCTGCGCGACGAATCCGCCCGTGATGCTGCCCACCGAGAAAGCCGTCATCGCGGCCGCGTAACCGGCGTCGCCCGCGTCGAGCCAGCGCGTCACGTGCAGCGCGAGGGTGGCGATCAGGGCGCCCATGCCGATGTTGCACAGCAGCGTGGCCACGCAGATCGCGCGCAGGGCCCGGTCCCCCCACAGGGCGCGCAGCCCCGCGCCGATCTCCGTGCGCAGGGTGCTGCCCGCCGGGCGTGTCTCGCGCTCCGGCGGACGTATCCGCAGGGACGCCACCAGGGCGGCGGCCGCCAGGAAGGTGCTCGCGTCGGCCGCGAACGGCACGAACGCGCCCGCCGTCAGCAGCAGCGGCACCAGCGGAGCGGCCAGCAGACCGCCGGCGATCTGCTGACCGGTCATCAGCCGGGCGTTGGCGCCGCCCAGGGCCTCGCGGTCCACGAGCGCGGGCAGCAGGGCCGTGGAAGCGTTGTCGAACAGCGTCTGGAGCGTGGTCAGCGCGAAGGCGAGGGCGAGCAGCAGCGGAATCGAGGCGTGGCCCAGTCCCACGGCGACGGCGAACGCGACCACCAGCAGGCCGCGGACCGTGTCCACGGCCCACATCGCCCGCCGTTGGTCGACCCGGTCGGCCACGGCCCCGCCGAGCAGCCCGAACAGCAGCCACGGCACGTACCCACAGGCCGTCACCGAGGCGATGACCAGGGGTTCGTCGCTGAGCCGCACCGCGAGCAGGGGCAGCGCGGAGTTCCGCAACGCGTCCCCGAACCGGGAGACCACGGCGGCCGTCCACAGCCGCCCGAATCCCCCGCGCCACGCGGGCGCACTCCCGCGCCCTTCCCCGGCCCTCGCCACAGCTCCCCCTCACCATGCGTCCATGGACACAACGTAACGGGAGGCACTGACAATCGACCGGCCGCAGGCGGGCACAGACGGTTCCGGCCAGGCACCTCAAGGCGCCCGGCCGGTGTCAAGTGCTAGATCTCGCCCCGCAGTTTGGCGAGCGCCTCGGCGAGGATCGCCTCGCCGTCCGCGTCGCTGCGCCGCTCCCGTACGTACGCGAGGTGCGTCTTGTACGGCTCGGTGCGCGGCGGGTCCGGCGGGTTGTCCCGGTCCTGACCGGCCGGGAAGCCGCAACGCGGGCAGTCCCAGGTCTCGGGCACCTGCGCGTCGCTGGCGAAGCTGGGCTGCGTCTCGTGCCCGTTGGAGCACCAGAAGGAGATGCGCAGACGCGGCGCGGACTCGCCGCGCTCGGCCTCGCCCATCGGCCCCGCCCCGACCCGGCTTCCTCGGATCGCGTTGCCACTTGCCACGGTCGTAACTCCCTGCGTGATGGTGCCGCGAAACGAGTCGGCGTTCCGCTTCGCTGCGAGCGCCTCAGTCTACGTAAGGCCCAACGCGCGTCCAGTGATTGGAGTTACAAGGGCCCCGCTCCTAGACGCAAGCCCCATGATAGGCCGCACCCAGGAGCGCGTACCGAACATGGGGCCTTACGTACCGAATATGCGTGATGTGTGTGCTGCGCGGTGTGCCGGCAGTTCGTGTCAGCTGGTCGTCTTCATCACGATGCCGAGGACGATGATGCACGCGAACCACAGCAGGCCGACCACGATCGTGATCCGGTCCAGGTTGCGCTCGGCGACCGAGGAGCCGCCGACGGAGGACTGCATGCCGCCACCGAACATGTCGGAGAGGCCGCCGCCCTTCCCCTTGTGCATCAGCACCAGCAGCATCAGCAGCAGGCTGAAGACGATCAGGGCGATCGAGAACCCCAAAACCACGGCTGGACCAACTTCCTCGGATTCGGATGGACGACGGGGGCACAGCACCTCGGCCGTGCCCCCGCAAGAGTACGACGTATCGCCGCTACCGCCTACTCACAGCATGCGTCACTGATCGCGGAAACGCACGATCTTGACGAACTCGTCGGCGTCCAGCGAGGCGCCGCCGACCAGGGCGCCGTCGATGTCGGCCTGCGCCATGATCTCGGCGACGTTCCCCGCCTTCACGGAGCCGCCGTACTGGATGCGGACCTTGTCGGCCACGTCCTGCGAGTACAGCTCGGCGAGCTTGGCGCGGATGGCGGCGCAGACCTCCTGGGCGTCCTCGGCGCCGCAGACCTTGCCGGTGCCGATGGCCCACACGGGCTCGTAGGCGATCACGATGGTCTCGGCCTGCTCGGCCGTGAGGTCCTTCAGACCGCCCTCGACCTGGGCGAGGGTGTGGGTGACGTGGTTGCCCGCCTCGCGGACGTCCAGCTCCTCGCCGACGCACAGGATCGGGGTCAGGCCGTGCCGGTAGGCGGCCTTGACCTTGGCGTTCACGAGCTCGTCGGTCTCGTTGTGGTACTGGCGGCGCTCGGAGTGGCCGATGGCCACGTACGTGCACTTCAGCTTGGCCAGCATCGGGCCGGAGATCTCGCCGGTGTAGGCGCCGGAGTCGTGCGCCGAGAGGTCCTGGGCGCCGTACTTGATCTTGAGCTTGTCGCCGTCGACCAGGGTCTGCACGGAGCGCAGGTCGGTGAAGGGCGGCAGGACGGCGACCTCGACGGCCTCGTAGTCCTTGTCGGCCAGGGCGAAGGCGAGCTTCTGGACGTGTGCGATGGCCTCGAGGTGGTTGAGGTTCATCTTCCAGTTGCCCGCCATCAGCGGCGTGCGAGTCGTCATGCGGGGTCAGTCCTCCAGTGCGGCGAGGCCGGGGAGCGTCTTGCCCTCGAGGTATTCGAGGGAGGCGCCGCCACCGGTCGAGATGTGGCCGAATGCGTTCTCGTCGAAGCCGAGCGTACGCACGGCCGCGGCGGAGTCACCGCCGCCGACGACGGTGAATCCGTCCGAGTCGAGGAGGGCCCGGGCCACCGCCGCGGTGCCCCCCGCGTAGTCGGGGTGCTCGAAGACGCCCATGGGACCGTTCCAGAAGACGGTCGCGGCGTCGGTGAGCTTCGAGGCGTAGAGCTCCCGGGTCTTCGGGCCGATGTCCAGGCCCTCCTGGTCGGCGGGGATCTTGTCCGCGTCGACCACGTCGTAGTCGGCCGGCGCCTTGGTCTTCAGGTCCGGGAACTCCCGGGCGACCAGGACGTCGACGGGGAGCACCAGCTCGACGCCCTGCTTCTCGGCGCGCTCCATGTACTCCGTGACGGCCGGGATCTGGTCCTCCTGCAGGAGGGAGATGCCGACCTCGTAGCCCTTGGCCTTGAGGAAGGTATAGGCCATGCCGCCGCCGATCAGCAGGCGGTCGGCCTTGCCGAGCAGCTGGTCGATGACGGCGAGCTTGTCGGAGACCTTGGCGCCGCCGAGCGCGACGACGTAGGGGCGCTTGACGTCCTCGGTGAGCTGCTTCAGGACCCCGACCTCGGTGGCGATGAGGTAGCCGGCGTAGTGCGGCAGCCTGGCCGGGAGGTCGTACACGGAGGCGTGCTTGCGGTGGACCGCGCCGAAGCCGTCGCCGACGTAGACGTCGGCCAGGGCGGCGAGCTGGTCGGCGAACGTGCCGCGCTCGGCGTCGTCCTTGCTGGTCTCGCCGGCGTTGAAGCGCAGGTTCTCCAGGACGGCGACCTGGCCGTCCATCAGGCCGGCGACCGTGTCCTGGGCGGAGCGGCCGACGGTGTCGGTCGCGAAGGCCACGGCGGAGCCGAGGAGTTCACCCAGGCGGGAGGCGGCCGGCGCGAGGGAGAAGGCCGGGTCGGGGGCGCCCTTGGGGCGGCCCAGGTGCGAGGCGACGACCACCTTGGCGCCCGCGTCCGCGAGGGCCTTGACGGTGGGCAGGACGGCGCGGATCCGGCCGTCGTCGGTGATGGTGCCGTTCTCGAGCGGCACGTTGAGGTCGGCGCGGACGAAGACCCGCTTGCCGCTCACGCCGGCGGCGAGAAGTTCGTCGATCGTCTTCATTGAGTGGACTCCAAAGGAGGGCTCGTGGTGCACCTGATCGTAAAAGGACGTGGTCCGTACGCGAGACAGGGCCCGGACAGCGCGGCGGTGCGCTGCCCGAGCCCTGCTCTCACTTCAAGGTCCTGCTGCTGCGATCTTCGGCGATCAGAGCTGGTTGCCGACGAAGACCGTGAGGTCCACGAGGCGGTTGGAGTAGCCCCACTCGTTGTCGTACCAGCCGATGACCTTCACGTTCTTGCCCTCCTGGACCATGGTCAGGGAGGAGTCGAAGGTGCAGGAGGCCGGGGCGTTGACGATGTCCGAGGAGACGATCGGGTCCTCGGTGTAGTCGAGCAGGCCCTTCAGCTCGCCCTCGGCGGCCTTCTGGAAGGCGGCGTTGACCTCTTCCTTGGTGACCTCGCGGCCGAGCTCCACGACCAGGTCGGTGACCGAGCCGGTCGGGACCGGGACGCGCATGGCGATGCCGTCCAGCTTGCCCTTGAGCTGCGGCAGGACCAGGGCGGTGGCCTTCGCGGCACCCGTGGTGGTCGGGATGATGTTCTCCGCGGCGGCACGGGCGCGGCGCAGGTCCTTGTGCGGGAAGTCCAGGATCCGCTGGTCGTTCGTGTACGCGTGCACCGTGGTCATCAGACCCTTGACGATGCCGAAGTTCTCGTCGAGGACCTTCGCCATCGGGGCCACACAGTTGGTGGTGCAGGAGGCGTTGGAGATGACGTGGTGGTTGGCCGCGTCGTACTTGTCCTGGTTGACGCCCATCACGATGGTGATGTCCTCGTCCTTGGCCGGAGCCGAGATGAGAACCTTCTTCGCGCCACCGGCGATGTGCTTCGCGGCGTCTTCCTTCTTGGTGAAGATGCCGGTCGACTCGATGACGATGTCGACGCCCAGCTCGCCCCAGGGGATGTCGGCCGGGTTGCGCTCGGAGAGCACCTTGATGGTGTGGCCGTCCACGGTGATGGTGTCGGCGGTGTGGGAGACCTCCTGCTTGAGGCGACCCAGGATCGTGTCGTACTTGAGCAGGTGAGCGGTGGTCGCGGTGTCACCCAGGTCGTTGACAGCCACAACCTCGATGTCCGCTCCCTGCTCCAGCAGCGCGCGGAAGTAGTTACGCCCGATGCGGCCGAAGCCGTTGATGCCTACGCGGATCGTCACGAACCGATCTCCTCGTTGGTACGCCGGCCATGCGGTGCCGGCGAGCTCTGTTTGGGATGTCCCCGACCACCACCGACCCTACCTCCCTGAGGGCCCCGGGGTGACATCGAGATGGCCCATACACGGGCAGGCGTTCCGTACCCGTCAGTAGGGTACGGAACATCCCGGAACGGCAGTGGATTCACTCGTATTTAGTACGGAATGCCGGGCGGTTTTTGTGCTCTCTTCACTCGTTCGTGAGCGGGTCGGCTCACTTGATCAGGACCGGTTCCGCGCACTGTTGAGAGGGCTCCCGCTCACCTGTCGGAACAAGGTGAGCGGGATCTGTCAACGTGGCGCCCCTCACCCGCCGAGCGCCGCGAACGCCTTCCGCACCAGGGCTGCCCGGTCGGCCGCCGACGACACCTGTTCCAGGCCGAAACCGAGCAGCACGGTGTCGTCCGTGGTCACCGCTCCGTATGTCTGGAACAGCGCCCCGGAGCGCGCCCAGTCCTTCCGGGCCGGCGGGCTGCCCGCGGGCGGTCCGGTCACGTGCCAGGCGCCCAGCGACGACTCGAATCCCTCGGTCTCCTTCACCGCTCCGCCGACGACGAGCGAGGCGTCGTCCGCGAGCACGCCGTGTCCGCCGGTGCCCGGGTCGGTGATGTAGCTGATCGAGACCTCGACGGACTTCCCGGCGTAGGCGCTCAGGTCGAAGGCGACCTGCCGCCAGCCGCCGGAGCTGCCGGTGAGGCTGTTCCACGATCCGGTCGTGCCGGTCGCGGTGCAGGCGTTGTTCGCGAGCGTCAGATAGTGCCTCAGCCACGGATGCTCGGCGATCAGGAACCCCTGCCCGCAGTCCGCCGGCACGGCCGTCCTCGTCGCGCCCCCGGCCTCCGGCAGCGTGGTCCAGTCGTCGGCACCCACGGTGTGCGCCTCGATCACCGCATGGTCGTAGCCCGGCTCGGTGTCCCACAACAGCCGGGTGCGCAGGGCCGGCTTGTCGGCGGCGGCGACACCGGTGAGATCGATGGTGCGGGTGAGACGCTTGTAGGCGTCGTCGGTGTGCACGGCGGCGGCCATGTACGAGCCGGAGTACGGCCCGTAGGGGCTCACCGCCCCGGCGAACCGGCCCGCGCCGGCGCTCTTGAACTGCGGATACGCGGACGCCGGGAGCTCGTCGGAGGTGACGCCGTAGGTACCGGCCTCATCCAGTGGATTGCCGGGCGCGTCGCCCAGGGCGCCGGAGTAGCCCTCCAGGGCGCCGGTGCCGGTGAAGCCGGTGGCTCCCTTGGTCGACGTACGGCTGTAGGCGCCCAGGTAGTACTGGCTGAAGTCGTCCGAGAGGGTGCCGCGTCCGAGGTCGACGCTGCCGCCGGCCAGCTCACCGGCCTCGATCAGCCGGCCGCCCTCGTTGAGGTAGGCGCGCAACTGGAGCTGGGTGGCGTTGCCGGGGCCGGCGGCGCCCGAGTAGTGCACGACCGTCCGGAAGTGCTTCAGCACGCCGAGCGCGTCCGGGGCACCCTGCGTGGCGACGTCCCACACGAGCGCCCGGTGCCCGGCCGCCTTCACCGCGTCCACGTACTTCTGCGCCTGCGCGGCGGCCGCGCCCTCCTCGGCGACGACGAGCGTGTCGGCCCTGGGGCGCTCGGCGACGGTGTACGTGAAGTGCGAGCTGGAGACCTTATTTCCGCTCTTCGTCTCGCCGCTGAACCACACCTCGACCCTGTCGCCCGGCTCGCCGCCCTGCACCCTGGCCCGGTACTCGTCGAAGTACAGGTCGTCGTGGCCGCCGTAGGTCCTGCCGCCCTTCCAGTGCCGCAGCGCCCGGTCGTGCGTACGGCCGCCGTTGACGCGGTACTTCAGCTCCTTGTCGTGGATCGCCTTGCGGACGACGACGGAGACCTCCTGGTCCGCGCCCCGTGCGTACGACGTGGGGAACGCGGCCGGGGTGAAGTCGGCGGTACTCAGCCCGACCGAGGAAGCCGGCAGGTCCGGGTGCACGGCGGTCTCGGCGACGGAGAGCGCGAACGGGATGTTCTTGGCGAACTCCTGCTGGATCAGCTTCTCGTCGTCGGGGAAGTTGAAGACGGACTGGCAGTCCTCGGGCTTCCAGGCGTCGTTCGGGTCGATCTGCGACGCGGTCTGGCAGGTCGACATCTCGGGGGTGAACATCGCGATGCCGTTGACGTTCGACGCGTGCCCGTCCGCCTCGCCGTTGGTGGTGTACAGCTCCGAGGAGACCTGCGAACGGTAGCCGGGGATGGCCGGGTTGTCCGGGGTGCCGGCGAGCGCCTTGTAGAGGACGTCGTCGGGGGTGGGGGTGGCGACCTGCCAGCCAACGCCGTAGAGGAGGAGTTCGGCGGCGGAGTGGTAGTTGATGGCATACCTGAACCCGACGCGCTTCTCGAAGCCGTCCAGCGCCTTGGTCTCGGGCTCGGACTCGGGGCTCGCGCCGCGGTAGGTCTCGCTGGTGGGGTCGGGGGACGAACCCTCGTCGTCGTAGCCCCACTTGTAGGGGAAGTTGCGGTTGAGGTCGACGCCGTCGCCCGTGCCGATGACACCGTCTCCGTTGACGTCCCGCAGGTTCTTGCGCCACAGGCGGGTCGTGGAGTTCTTGAACGTGTAGTCGTAGCCGTCGGGGTTGGCCGAGATGACGAACCACAGCTCGGTGGAGTCGACGATCCTCCGGATGCGCTGGTCGGACGTGTAGTGGTCCAGGTAGTAGTGCATCAGGCGCCGGGTCATCTCCGGTGTGATCCACTCGCGCGCGTGCTGGTTGGACAGGTACAGCACGGACGGCTTGGAGCCGTCCTTCGTCCTCCTGGCGCCGCTGGTCAGTTTGAGGGCGAGGATGTCCTGGCCGTCGACCGTCCTGCCGATGGACTCGACCTTGGTCAGGCCGGGGTTGGCCTGGGCGGTGCGGAGGATCTCCTCCTTGAGCCCGCCTTTGCCGCTGTACGGGCGGAACACGCCCTGGGACGCCTTCTCGATGCGCGCCTGAGCCCTGGCCGGGACGGTGTGCTCGGTGAGGTCGACGCCCTGTTCGCGGAGTTTCGCGGCCTGTTGACCGGTGAGGTAGACCTCGACCTCGGACTTCCCGGTCTTTCCGCCTCCGGTGACCTGCTCGGCGAGTTCGTCACCGTCCTGGCCGGCTTTGAGGAGCAGGGGTATCTGCTGCTTGGTGACGTCGGCGCGGAAGACCCTGACCGCGTCCGGGTCGGACTTCGCCGGGCTTGCGCTCTGAGCCTGGGCTATGGGTGCGAGGCTCGCTCCGCCGATCAGGAGCGCGCCGACAGCGAGGATCGATCTCGCTCTGTGTCTCATGAACCCCCCTAGCGGTGGTCCGCCACAGCGGCGAACAGGTTGCCAGGCTCATGTCAGTCGGAGATCGAGTCAAGAGCGCTTAACGGCCACGCAAATGAAGGTTCGCCGGGTACGCGAAGGCCGATGCCGAAACCCCAACTGGTCCTCGGCACCGGCCTGTTGGCCCGGCTGGTCAGCCGGCCAGGTTGTCCGCCAGCTCCTCGGAGAGGTTGGCCTCCGTGCCCGGGATGCCCAGGTCGGCGGCGCGCTTGTCGGCCATGGCCAGCAGGCGGCGGATACGGCCCGCGACCGCGTCCTTCGTCAGCGGCGGGTCGGCGAGCGCGCCCAGCTCCTCCAGCGAGGCCTGCTTGTGCTCCATGCGCAGGCGTCCGGCGGCGGCGAGATGCTCGGGGACCTCGTCGCCCAGGATCTCCAGGGCCCGCTGCACCCGCGCACCCGCGGCCACGGCGGCCCGGGCCGAACGCCGCAGGTTGGCGTCGTCGAAGTTGGCGAGCCGGTTGGCCGTGGCACGCACCTCGCGGCGCATCCGGCGCTCCTCCCAGGCCAGCACCGACTCGTGCGCGCCGAGCCGGGTCAGCAGCGCACCGATCGCGTCGCCGTCGCGGACGACCACCCGGTCCACGCCCCGCACCTCCCGGGCCTTCGCGGCGATCGACAGCCGGCGGGCGGCTCCGACCAGCGCGAGCGCGGCCTCCGGGCCCGGGCAGGTCACCTCCAGGGAGGAGGAGCGGCCGGGCTCGGTCAGCGAACCGTGCGCCAGGAAGGCCCCGCGCCAGGCCGCCTCGGCGTCACAGGTGGCCCCGGAGACCACCTGCGGGGGCAGCCCGCGGATCGGCCGACCCCGGCCGTCGACCAGGCCGGTCTGGCGGGCCAGCTGGTCACCGCCCGCGACGACCCGTACGACGTAGCGCGAGCCGCGGCGCAGCCCGCCGGGCGCCATCACGATCAGCTCGGAGCTGTGGCCGAAGATCTCCAGGATGTCCCGCTTGAGACGGCGGGCCGCCATCGCGGTGTCCAGCTCCGCCTCGATCACGATGCGCCCGCTCACCAGGTGAAGGCCGCCGGCGAACCGCAGAATGGCGGAGACCTCCGCCTTCCTGCAGCAGGTCCGGGTGACGGGGAGCCGGGAGATCTCGTCCTTCACCGCTGCCGTCATCGCCATGGGCCGATCCTTCCATGCATCCGAAAAATACGGTCGTACGCGGCGGCCAACAGCTCCGGGTCGTGCCGGGGTGTTCCGTCGGTCCGGGCCACCGGCGCCAGCTCGATCGCGGCTCCCAGCCGTTTGGCGGCCTCGGTGAGCGAGTCGCGGTCGGGCACGGCGGCCTCGTCGGCCAGCACCACGTCCAGGGCGAGTTTAGGGGCGTGTCGCCCCAAAACCTCCAAATGACGCTGCGGGGAGAAGCCCTCGGTTTCTCCCGGCTGCGGGGCGAGGTTCAGCGACAGCACCTTGCGCGCCTTGGTCTCGGTCAGGGCGTCCAGCAGCTCGGGGACGAGCAGGTGCGGGATCACCGAGGAGAACCAGGAGCCGGGACCGAGGACCACCCAGTCCGCGTCCAGCACCGCCGCCACGGCCTCGGGCACCGCCGGCGGGTCGTGCGGCACCAGGTGCACCGACTGGACCTCGCCGGGCGTGAGGGCGACGTTCGCCTGCCCGCGCACGGTGTCCACGTCCTCCGGGCACTCCGGGTCGTGCCCCTTGACCAGGGCCTGCAGCTCCAGCGGTACGGCGGACATGGGCAGCACCCGGCCGTGCGCGCCGAGCAGCTTGCCGACCAGGTCCAGGGCCTGGACATGGTCGCCGAGCTGCTCCCACAGGGCGACGATCAGCAGATTGCCGACCGCGTGCTCGTGCAGATCGCCCTTGGACTGGAAGCGGTGCTGGATGACCCGGGCCCAGGTCTGGCCCCACTCGTCGTCGCCGCACAGCGCGGCCAGCGCCTTGCGGAGGTCGCCGGGCGGCAGCACGCCCAGCTCGTCGCGCAGCCGGCCGCTGGAGCCGCCGTCGTCGGCCACGGTGACGACGGCGGTGAGGTCGCCGGTGATCCGGCGCAGCGCGGCGAGCGAGGCGGACAGGCCCATGCCGCCGCCGAGCGCGACCACCTTGGGC
>NZ_JBEPBF010000145.1:0-25512 GCF_040298985.1 Streptomyces sp. NPDC001093
GTCAGTCAACTTGGTGCGGTCACAGAGCGCGCCCTGCCCGGAGATGTCCATCGGCCGACGGGCCGCTGGGCAGGTCCGGGCCACCGGGGTGCCCGGGACGCGCCCGGCCACGGAACACGCCGGAAGCCTCACGCAGCTCGCCGCGGCGACCGCCCGCACGAGTGCCGTGAGCCGGGTCGCCGCCGAAAGGCGCCGCGCCCGTGCCGGGGGTCATGAGGCCGGCTCCTTCAGCCGGCGTCCGCAGTCGCCACCGCAGTAGACCGAGTCGGCCGGGCCGAGCCACTTGCAGTGCGGGCACTCGGTCAGGGCGTCGGTGCCGGGGGGCGCGGGGGTGCCGGGCGGGGGCGCGGACGGTGGGCCGGGGCTGGGCGGCTGGGGCGGGGTCGTCATGGCGCTGGAGAGGATCAGGTGCTGCCAGTCGACGTCCTTCAGGCCGGCGCGGACCCGGCCGGCGCCCGGTTCCTCGATCCGCCGCAGCGCGCCGAGGAGCTGGGTGTCGCCCAGCTCGGTGGCGAGGGCCAGGGCGCGCGCCAGGTGACGGTCGGCGGCGGCCCGGCCGCCGGTGCCGCGCAGCCAGGCCTGGTAGGCCCCCGCGACGGCGGCGCTCACCTGCTGGTACAGCTCGTACCGGCGGACCCCGGGATGCTGCCGGGAGGCGTCGAGCGGGTTGTCGGTCCAGCGGACCAGGACGGGCCGCGGCGCGGGCAGCCGTACCGGGCGCCCGAAGTCGGGTACGGCCACCTCCACGGCGGCGAGCTGAAGGTCCTCGCCGGTCTCGCGGCCGGCCGGGTCGGCGGTGAGGACGACCTGGAAGTGACGTATCTCGTCGCCCCAGGCCCGGGTGACGTACTCGGCGCCGGGGCCGCCGGAGCCGGCCGGAACGGCGGACAGTTCCTGCTCGCCCGGGACGACCTGCTTGACCTGGCGGATCACCGTGCCGGGGGTGGGGGTGATCCTGATGCGCAGCTCGGGGATCGCGGTGCCGAGCAGTCCGGTCACCAACTCCTCGTAGGCGGCGGTCAGTTCCGCCTCCTCACGGACCGCCCCGGCGCGGCCGTGCAGCCGCCGGGTGATGCGCAGCAGCAGTTCGGCGTCCCAGTCGTCGCCGATGCCCCAGGCGTCGCAGACGAACCGGCCCTCGCAGGCGTCCAGCGCGGTCTCCAGCGACATGGCGGCCCGGTGGTCGTGCTCGTTGCGGCCGTCGGTGAGGAGGAGGACGTGCTTGACGGGGGCGGGCTGCTCCTTCAGCAGCCGCCGGGCGAGGTCGAGCCAGGTGCCGAGGGCGGTGCCGCCGTCCGCGTCCAGGATCCGTACGGCCCGCTCGGCGGCCTCCCGTTCGGCGGGGTCGGCGGCGGCCATCGGGGCGCGGCCGGGGCCGGGATGGACCACGGTGGCGCCGAACCGCCCGGAGAGCACGGCGAACGCGGTGCCGTCGGGCAGCAGCCGGAGTGCCGCGGCCGTGGCGTCCTTCGCCGCGTGCAGTTTGGCGGCGGGGTGGAGCATGGAACGGGAGGTGTCGACGATCAGCACCTCGGCGAGCGCGGGGCCCGCTCCGTGCGCGGGGGCGGGACCGGATTCCGGGCCGCCGTGGCCGCGGACGCCGATCTCCAGGATGGCGTGCATCTCCCGGTCGGCGGACTGCCCGGGCTCGGCTTCGGCGGGCAGTTCCTTCTGCTGGCCGACCGCGAGTGTCACCTCGATCTCCTCGGCCACGGTCATCGTGTGTCCCCCAGGTGGTCACGGGCGTGCTCGGGCGTGCTAGGGCGTGCTCGGGTGTCAGAAGGTGGTGACCGGCCGGACCGCGTGGGCCAGGTCGAGCAGCCGGCCGTGCTCGTCGGCGGTGCGGGCCTGCGCTGCCAGCAGGCGCAAGGAGTGCTCCAGCAGGCGGCGCAGGCCGTCCTCGTCGCCGGGTCCGAGGAGGTCACCGGCGGGGAACTCCGGTCCCCAGCCCTGTTCCGGCCGGCAGCACAGGACGTTCTCGCGCACCTCGGCGACCAGCCGGGCCCGGGACTCGCCGTCGGCGGCGCCGCCGTCGAGGCGCAGCCCGGGCAGCCGCCGGGCGGCGTCCCGCAGGTCGGCCGGTGTGGGCGGGCCGCCGCGCAGGATGCCGGCGCGGACGCGGACGGCCGCGATCCGGGCGGCGTCGTGGTGCCGGGAGGTGGCGGGCACGTCGTCGAGGACGCGGACGGCGGCGTCCCGGTCACCGCCGGCCAGATGGCCTCGGGCCAGCCCGAAGGCCGCGGCGGTGTGCGCGAAGTCCCGTTTCCATACGGCCTCGTAGAAACGCATGGCCCGCTGGACGCGCTGCGGACCGGCGGGCCCGGCCTCGTGTTCCGCGCAGTAGGCGAGGGCGAGCTTGGGCACGTACTCGCCGGGCAGGGCCCGGTAGACGGCGTCGAAGCGGGTGCCGGCCGGGCGTACCTCGCCTCTGCTGAGGTGGAGGACGCCGCGGTGCCAGGCGATGCGCCAGTCGTGCGCGGCGGCGCGTTCGCCGAGCTGGGTCTCGGCCTCGGCGAGCCAGCTCTCGGCCTGCTCCCGCTCGCCGCGTCTGAGGTAGGCGCGGCACAGCCACAGCGCGGTCTCCGGGGTGCCGAGGCGGGATTCGCGGGGCCACTGCCGGGCAACCCGGTCGGGGGCGTCGGGCGGGAAGGTGTCCAGCAGCAGGGCGGCGCCGTCGTCGGGGTCGGGGACCGGCTCCGGGAGGGCGCCGGCGACCTCGGCGGCGGAGGGCGGGGCGACGTCGAGGCCGGGCGGCCGACCGGCGGGGCGGGCGGTGAAGTGGTCCAGGGCCGGGATCGCGCCGAGCCCGGCGTCGAGGCTGGCGCCGGTGGCCCGGAACCGGGTGGAGCTCTCCGGCAGCTGCTCGCCGAACTGCAGCGAGCGGAACTCCCGCAACACTTCCCAGAGTTGGCGGGACATCTCGGCCGCGGACCGGAACCGGGCGCGGGGCTCGGGGTGGGTGGCGCGGTCGATCAGCCGGCGGAAGGAGTCCGGGGCGAGGCCGCGGGCCGGTTCGGTGCTGTGGAGGAGCGCCTGGAGGGTCATGCCGACGGTGTAGAGGTCGCTGTCGACGTGCCAGCCGCGCCGGCCGATCTCCTCCTGGGGCGGGGCGAACGGGGCCGTGTAGACGTAGGCGGAGGCGCGGTCGCCGATCGCGCGGACCGCGCCGAGGTCGATGACCTTGATCGCCCGGCCGAAGTGGATGACGTTGGCGGGCTTCATGTCGCAGTAGAGCAGGCCGCGTTCGTGCATGTACTCCAGGGCGCCGAGGATCTTGCAGCCGTAGGTGAGGACGTGGTCCAGGCGGGGGCGGCCGTGGAAGATCCGTTCGACGTCGTCGGCGTCGAAGAGCTGCTGCAGGGAACGGCCGCCGATGTAGTCCATGACCAGGTAGCCGGTGGGCGGACGGCCCGGGACGTGGTGGTCGGCGTAGGTGATGAGCCGGACGATGTCGGGGTGGTGCAGGTCGGTCAGGGAGCGGCGCTCCTCGACGGCGGTGCGGCGGGCGAGCGCGTCGTGGGCGTCGATCTGGCCCTTGAGGACGACCCGGTGGCCGTCGGCACGGGTGTCCTCGGCGAGATGGATCCAGCCGAGCCCGCCGCCGCCGAGGCAGCCGAGTACGCGGTAGTGGTCGGCGACCACGTCACCCGTGTTCAGCTGGGGCAGCAGGGAGTAGGGCGTGCCGCAGCGGGGGCAGTGGCCGGTGGCGGGGGCCGGCCGGCCGCCGTAGCCGACGCCGATGGTCATGGCGCAGCCGTTCGCACCGCAGCGGCGGCCCCCGGTGGGCGGGCGCGGGTCGGCCACCAGTACGTCGTCGGGGGCGGGCACCTCGGGCAGCACGACCAGTCCGTGCTGGTCGAGGTCTCCGACCCCGGCGACGGCGTGCACGGCCGGCGGACCGGGACTCTCCTCGGCCGGGGTGGCCGGGAGCGGGGTCCGCGGTCCGGTGCGCGGTTCGGTACGCGGTGCGGCCGGTGTCGGTGGCTGGGGACGCGACGCGGGGCGGGGCTCGGCGTGGCGGCGGCCGCAGGTGTCGCAGTATCCGGTGCCCATGATGTGGCCCGCGCAGCCGGGCCGGAGGCACGAGGTCACGGTGCGCCCTCCTTCCGGGGTGCGCCGGGCGCGGTGGGCTGCGCCGGTGCGGGCGGGGCGGACGGTGCCGAGGCGGAGCAGAAGCCGACGAAGCGCTCGACGGCGGCCTCGGCCCGCTCGATGTCGCAGGGGGTGTGCCGCAGCAGGGACAGGGCGTGCTCGTAGAGCCGGTAGGCCTCCATCACCTGGTCGCCGTGCGCGGCGGCCCGCCTGCGGCACAGCGGCCACTCGGCGCTGACCCGGCCGAGGAGTTCCTCGCGGCGGCGCAGCCGGGCGTCGAGGACGCCGATCGCCTGTTCCAGGCGCTGTCTTCGGCGGTCGGCGGCGTCCTCGAAGGTGAACAGCAGGTCGGCGCGGCCGGGTTCGTGCTCCCGCTCGGGGGTGTGGGCGACCCAGGCGCGCAGCATCCGGGTGCGCCGTACGCCCGCTTCGGCCTGCTCCACCAGCTGCCGGGTACCGGGGCCGGGCAGCACCCGGTCCCGGAGCCGGTCGAGGCCCGGCCCCAACTCGTCCACGATCCGGTCGAGTTCGCCGTGCAGTCGGCTCCAGCGGTCGCGCAGCGGGCGGTGTACGAGGCACTCGGCGGCCTGGTCCGCACGTTCGCCCCGGCGGCGGAAGACCAGCAGCAGCCGGGCCCCCTGCCGGGCGAGCCGGTCCAGCAGGCCGAGCAGGGCGTCGGGTTCGGCGGCCTGGTCGACGCCGGCCAGGACGGCGGCGAGCGGGACGCGCAGGGCGCCGAGCCGTTCGGGCCGGATGTCGTCACGGATGCCGAGCCGGGCGGCGATGCGGTCCATGACCTGACCAGTCGTCAGCCCCTTGACGTCCAGGGCGAGATCGTGTGCGCCGGCCGGGGGCACGGTCTCGGGCGGGTCGTGGCTGAAGCCGCTGGTGTTGCGGTCGGTGCGCAGTTCCCGGTCGGCGAGGGTGACGGCCCGGTTCAGGGTCCAGGCGCGGTCGCTGCGGGCGGGGGCGACGGTGACGAGGACCGGCCAGCCCTCGCCGCGGAACCAGGAGGCGAGCTCGGTGGCGAACGGCACGTCCAGCGTGCCGGCCGCCGCCGAGGCGCCGGTGCGCAGCCGGGGATCGACCGCCTCGGCGCCGTCGGTCCAGGCGGCGGCCTGCGGCAGATGCCGGAGGATGGTCTCGGTGGGACTCATGTAGCTGAAGGCCGATCCCGGCCCCTCGTCCACGCTGAGGACGATGCCGATGACCTGGTCGGTGGCGTGGTCGACCACTCCCCCGCCGCTGAAGCCGGGTGCGGCCAGCTCGCCCGGGGTCAGCGGGCGCAGCTGCACCTGGCTGTCCCGGCCGCGGGCGGCGACCAGCGTGGCGCCGTGCCAGCGGCCGCCGTCGTCGCCGGCCGGGAAGCCGTACATGCTCACCGGTCCGTGCGGTGCGGCGAGCCGGTAGAGCCGGGTGGTGTGCGCGGCGGGCAGCGGTGCGGCCAGCCGCAGCAGGGCGAGGTCGCCGCTGCGGTCGCCGAAGGCGTCCTCGCGCTGCGGCACGTGCTCGTCCTCGCGGACCGTCGCGGATACGGCCTCCAGGCCGGGTACGCCGACGAGGCGGACGATGTAGCGGTGGCCGGGCCCGGCGACATGGCCGGCGGTGAGCACCCGGTCGGGGGCGAGCAGCACCCCGGCACCGAGCACCTGCCCGTCCGGCGCCTCGATCCGGGCGATCCAGGACGGTGTCCGTAACCACGACTTGACGGCTCGCTCCCCCGTGCGCGTCATGGCCCCGAGGCTACTCCGCGTACCGGCCCGGTACTACTGGTGTGCACGGGAGTGTTACGGAGGGACGGGAAACAAGCGCCCCCAAGGGGCGCGGGGCTGTGTCGATGTGCGGCTCCGCCGCGTGGGGCGCGAGAAACCACGACGGCGCCGCACCCGGCAGCGGCGAGAGCCCCCCGGCGGCGGAGCCCCGTCACCGCCCCAGCGCGGCCAGGACCTCCGCATCCGACAACTGCTCGAAGTCCACGTACCACTGGCCCACCGCCGTGAACCCGGCCGGCCGATGCGGGCACACGATCATGTCGGCCTCGGAGGCGAGGCGGTCCAGGGAGTCGGGCGCGCCGACGGGCACGGCCAGCACCAGGTGCGCGGGCCCGCGCCGCCGTACATGGCGCAGGGCCGCACGGGCGGTCGCCCCCGTGGCCAGCCCGTCGTCGACCACGATCACCGTACGGCCCGCGGGGTCCGGCGCCGGACGGTCGCCGCGATACCGCTCCTCCCGGCGGCGCAGTTCCCGCCGCTCGCGTTCCACCACCGGGGCCATGGACTCCTCGGTCAGGCCGAGCCGGTCCAGGGATCCGGTGTTGAAGAGCGGCGGGTCGTCGCCGACCAGCGCGCCGACGGCGAACTCCTGGTGGTGCGGCGCGCCGATCTTGCGGACGATGAGCACGTCGAGCTGGGCGCCGAGGGCGCGGGCGACGGGCTCGGCGACGGCGATGCCGCCACGGGGCAGGGCGAGGACGAGCGGATCGACGAGAGCGCCCTGTTCACGCAGCTCGCTCAGCAGTCCGGCGAGTTCCCGTCCGGCTTGGGCACGGTCCCGGAAGCGCATGGCCGTCCTCCTCCCGGTGCCTCTCCCTCCATGGTGCTACCGGTCGGACCCTCCCGCGAGATTCGAACACACACTCTATATACT
This sequence comes from Streptomyces sp. NPDC001093, assembly GCF_040298985.1. Classification (NCBI taxonomy): domain Bacteria; kingdom Bacillati; phylum Actinomycetota; class Actinomycetes; order Kitasatosporales; family Streptomycetaceae; genus Streptomyces; species Streptomyces sp. NPDC001093. The sequence continues at coordinate 6,739 of NZ_JBEPBF010000145.1, forward strand.
GAGTGTATAGTTGCTGTATGCCTCTTTCGACCGCCAGGATCCCGACGCCGAAGGCCGCGACCGGAAGGATGCGCGGAGCCGCCCGAAGGTTGCGTCCGGCCGCGCTCGCCTCGGCGGCACTCGGTCTCGCGCTCACGCTGTCCGGCTGCGCCCAGGTCGACACGACCGCCCCGAGCACCGTGCGTGCCGCGGCGGTGCACGGGGCGCCGGCGGCGTTCGGGAGCGTCGACTGCCGCCAGGCCAGGTGCATCGCGCTCACCTTCGACGCGGGGCCCAGCGAGAACTCGGCGCGGCTGCTCGACATCCTCAAGCAGAAGAAGGTCCCCGCCACCTTCTTCCTGCTCGGCAAGAACCACATCGAGAAGTACCCGCAGCTGGTCAAGCGGATGGCGGCCGAGGGGCACGAGGTCGCGAGCCACACCTGGGACCACAAGATCCTCACGCGGATATCGGACAGTCAGATACGCGAGGAGCTGAAGCGGCCGGACGACGCGATCGAGCGGCTCACCGGGCGCAAGCCCACGCTGATGCGCCCGCCGCAGGGCCGTACGGACAGCAACGTGCACAAGATCGCCAAGGAGATGGGCCTGGCGGAGGTGCTGTGGAGCGTGACCGCCAAGGACTACACGACCAACGACTCGAAGCTCATCACCAAGCGGGTCCTCGACCAGGCGTCCCGGGACGGGATCATCCTGCTGCACGACATCTACCCGGGCACCGTGCCCGCCGTACCGGGCATCATCGACGCCCTGAAAGCGCGCGGATACGTTTTCGTGACGGTGCCTCAGCTGCTGGCGCCCGGCAAGGCCGAACCGGGGAAGGTGTACCGGCCCTGAGGCTCTCCCGGGGTTGGTCCTCCCCGCGAGGGAGCGGGGACCGAACGCCCCGCCGGCCGGCGCCCATTGCCTACGATCGTGGCGTGCCGATCTTCACCTTCGCCCGTACGGCCCCGCTCCCTCTCGACGAGGCGTGGCGCCGACTCACCGAGTGGCCCCGCCACGCCGACGCGGTCCCGCTGACCCGGATCCGAGTGCTCACCGACGGGCCCACCGGCGTGGGCACGCGGTTCGTGGCCCGTTCCGGCATCGGCCCGCTGGCCTTCGACGACGTCATGGAGGTCACGGTCTGGCGCCCGCCCGCCGACGGCGAGGGCGGGCTGTGCCGCCTGGAGAAGCGCGGCCGGGCGGTGCTGGGCTGGGCGGAGATCGAGGTCCTGCCGGGGCCGGGGGGCCGCAGCCGCGTGGTGTGGCAGGAGGAACTGCGGGTGCGCCTCCTGCCCCGTGCCTTCGACGGCGTACTGGAGAGCACGGCGCGCGCGATGTTCGGGCGAGCGGTGAACCGGCTGCTCAGGCGGGCGTGAGCCGGGGCCGGCCTCAGGCCACCGAGCCGATCGCCGCGGCCGGCCACGAGGCCATGTCGCGGTGGATCGGGGTGTGCGCGCCGGTGAGCGAGACGCCGCTGCCGCCGCGCCGGTTCGCGACGATCTCCGCACCGATGGACAGGGCCGTCTCCTCCGGCGTACGGGCGCCGAGGTCGAGACCGATGGGAGAACGCAGGCGGGCGAGTTCGGGCTCGCTGACGCCGACCGCGCGCAGCCGCTCGTTGCGGTCGAGGTGGGTGCGGCGGGAGCCCATCGCGCCGACGTAGGCGACCGGCAGCCGCAGGGCCAGCTTCAGCAGCGGTACGTCGAACTTGGCGTCGTGGGTCAGGACGCACAGGACGGTGCGGCCGTCGGTCTCGGTGCGCTCCAGGTACGTGTGCGGCCACTCGACGACGATCTCGTCGGCCTCGGGGAAGCGGGTCCGGGTGGCGAACACCGGGCGGGCGTCGCACAGCGTGACGTGGTAGCCGAGGAACTTGCCGACGCGGACCAGGGCGGAGGCGAAGTCGATCGCGCCGAAGACGATCATCCGGGGTGCGGGGACGGAGGACTCGACGAGGACGGTGAGCGGTGCGCCGCAGCGCGAGCCCCGTTCGCCGATCTCCAGGGTGCCGGTGCGGCCCGCGTCGAGGAAGGCGCCGGTCTCGGCGGCGACCGTGCGGTCCAGCTCGGGGTGGCCGCCGAAGCCGCCGTCGCAGGAGCCGTCGGGGCGGACGAGGAGGGCCCGGCCCCGCAGCTGTGCCGGTCCCTCCACGATCCGCGCGACCGCCGCCGCCTCCCCACGGGCGGCGGCGGCCAGCGCGGCGGCGACCACCGGCCGGGCGGGACCGTCCGCCCGGACCGGTGTGACGAGGATGTCGATCGTGCCGCCACAGGTCAGGCCGACGGCGAAGGCATCCTCGTCGCTGTAGCCGAAGCGTTCGAGCACGGTTTCCCCGTCCTCGAGCGCCTGCCGGCACAGCTCGTACACGGCGCCCTCCACGCACCCGCCGGAGACCGAGCCGACGGCCGTGCCCTCGGCGTCCACCGCGAGGGCGGCGCCGGGCTGGCGCGGGGCGCTGCCGCCGACGGCCACCACGGTGGCGACGGCGAAGTCACGGCCCTGCTCGACCCACCGGTTCAGCTCTTCGGCGATGTCCAGCATCTGTCGGTCTCCTGACGGGATGGCGCGGAAGGGGCGTTCGACCGGCTAGTGCACGCCCAGCAGCGCTCTGATGGGATGCAGTGAGAAGTAGACGAGGAACAGCACCGTCAGTCCCCACATGAAGCCGCCGATCTCCCGCCACTTGCCCTGGGCGAGCTTGATGACCACGTAGGAGATCACTCCGGCGGCGACACCGGGGGTGATCGAGTACGTGAACGGCATGATCACGACCGTCAGGAAGACCGGGATCGCGACGGAGCGGTCGCCCCAGTCCACATGACGGGCGTTCATCATCATCATCGCGCCGATGGTGACGAGGGCGGCCGAGGCCACCTCGCGCGGCACGATCGCCGTGATCGGTGTGAAGAAGAGGCAGAGGGCGAAGAACCCACCGGTGACCACGGAGGACAGTCCGGTACGGGCCCCCTCGCCGACGCCGGTCGCGGACTCCACGAACACCGTCTGGCCGGAGCCGCCCACGACACCGCCGACGACACCGCCGGCACCGTCGATGAACAGCGCCTTGGACAGGCCCGGCATACGTCCCCGGGCATCGGCGAGGTTGGCCTCGGTGCCGATGCCGATGATGGTGGCCATCGCGTCGAAGAAGCCGGCGAGGACCAGCGTGAAGACGATGAAGGTCACCGTCATGTAGCCGACGTCGCCCAGGCCGCTGAAGGACACCTTGCCGATGAGCGAGAAGTCCGGCATCGACAGGGCGCTGCCGTGCAGAGCGGGCCCGTCGCCGTTGGCCCAGCCCTTGCCGTCGGCCAGGCCGGTCGCGTTGACGACCATCGCGAGAACGGTACCGGTGACGATGCCGATGAGGATGGCACCCGGAACCTTGCGGGTCTGCAGCGCGAAGATGAGCAACAGGGTGACGGCGAAGAGCAGGACGGGCCAGCCGACCAGCTCACCGTTGACGCCCAGCGTGACCGGCGTGGCCGTACCGGCGTGCACGAATCCGGCCTTGACCAGGCCGATGAACGCGATGAACAGACCGATGCCCATCGTGATGCCGTGCTTGAGCGGCAGCGGGATCGCGTTCATGATCATCTCGCGGAGACCGGTGACCACCAACAACATGATCACGGCGCCGTACGCGATGCACATGCCCAGGCCCTGAGCCCATGTCAGGGTCTTGGTTCCCATGACCAGACCGGCCAGCACACCGGAGACGGAGAGTCCGGCGGCCATGGCGAGCGGCGCCTTGCCGATCCAGCCCATGAGGAGGGTGGTGGCCGCCGCGCCGAGCGCGGTGGCCGTGATGAGGGCCTTCTGTCCCAGAGAGTCGCCGGACTTGTCCGCGCCACTGAGGATCACCGGGTTGAGCAGAAGGATGTACGCCATCGCCATGAAGGTGGTGACGCCACCGCGGACCTCGGTCGCGATGGTGGATCCTCTTTCGGATATGTGGAAGTACCGGTCGAGCCACGACCTGCCGGCCGACGGACGCGAACCCGCGCCCGCGTCTTCGGCGGAGGTCGTGGGCTCCACTGACTGCTGGGTCATGGTGCCATCTCCCAAGGTTCACAGGGGCACCCGTGCAACCGCCTCTACGGTCACGGGATTTGGGAATGGACGACCCGGGGGACGGCCCGAGACGAACGAATTTCCTGGTACTTCAAGGACCGCGAGCGGTGCGGAACTCAAAGGGGGTTCCTCCGGGCGGCGCGGCGGAGTGTGTGACGTTCCCTGCGCCGCCCGGAGAGCTTCTGGGTGTTACGCGGTTCCCGTGAGGTGCTCGGGCCGCACCGGAGTGCGGTTGAGCTCCAGCCCCGTCGCGTTCCGGATCGCCGCGAGGACGGCCGGGGTGGACGACAGGGTCGGGGCCTCGCCGATGCCGCGCAGCCCGTACGGGGCGTGGTCGTCGGCGAGTTCGAGCACGTCGACCGGGATGGTCGGCGTGTCGAGAATCGTGGGGATCAGGTAGTCCGTGAAGGAGGGGTTCCTGACCTTGGCGGTCTTGGGATCGACGATGATCTCCTCCATCACCGCCACGCCCAGGCCCTGGGTCGTGCCGCCCTGGATCTGGCCGATGACGGAGAGCGGGTTGAGCGCCTTGCCGACGTCCTGGGCGCAGGCCAGCTCGATGACCTTGACCAGGCCGAGCTCGGTGTCGACCTCGACCACCGCGCGGTGCGCCGCGAAGGAGTACTGGACGTGTCCGTTGCCCTGGCCGGTGCGCAGGTCGAAGGCCTCGGTCGGCCGGTGCCGCCACACCTCCTCGACCTCCACGGCCTCGTCCTGAAGGACGTCGACCAGGTCGCCGAGGACCTCGCCGCCGTCGGTGACGACCTTGCCGCCCTCCAGCAGGAGTTCGGCGGTCGCCCAGGCCGGGTGGTAGGTGCCGAACTTGCGGCGCCCGATCTCCAGGACCTTCTCGCGGACGAGCCCGCAGGCGTTCTTCACGGCGCCGCCCGTGACGTACGTCTGCCGGGAGGCCGAGGTCGAACCCGCGGAACCGACCTGCGTGTCGGCGGGGTGGATGGTCACCTGGGTGACGCCGAGCTCGGTGCGGGCGATCTGCGCGTGGACGGTGACACCGCCCTGGCCGACCTCCGCCATCGCGGTGTGCACGGTCGCGACCGGCTCGCCGCCCACGACCTCCATCCGCACCTTGGCGGTGGAGTAGTCGTCGAAGCCCTCGGAGAAGCCGACGTTCTTGATGCCGACCGCGTAACCGATTCCGCGTACGACGCCCTCGCCGTGCGTGGTGTTGGACAGGCCGCCGGGCAGCTGCCGTACGTCGGCGCCCTCGCTGGACTCCCACTGGCGCTCGGGCGGCAGCGGCATCGCCTTGACGCGGCGCAGGAGTTCGGCGACCGGGGCCGGGGAGTCGACCGGCTGCCCGGTCGGCATGACGGTCCCCTGCTCCATCGCGTTGAGCTGCCGGAACTCCACCGGGTCCATGCCCAGCTTCTTCGCCAGCTTGTCCATCTGCGCCTCGTAGGCGAAGCACGCCTGGACCGCGCCGAAGCCGCGCATGGCGCCGCAGGGCGGGTTGTTGGTGTAGAGGGCGATGGCCTCGATGTCGACGTCGTCCACGACGTACGGCCCGACCGACAGGGAGGAGGCGTTGCCGACGACCGCCGGGGAGGCGGAGGCGTACGCGCCGCCGTCCAGGACGATCCGGCACTTCAGGTGGGTGAGCTTGCCGTCCTTGGTGGCGCCGTGCTCGTAGTAGAGCTTCGCCGGGTGGCGGTGGACGTGCCCGAAGAAGGACTCGAACCGGTTGTAGACGATCTTGACGGGCTTGCCGGTGCGCAGGGCGAGCAGGCACGCGTGGATCTGCATCGACAGGTCCTCGCGGCCGCCGAACGCGCCGCCGACGCCGGCCAGCGTCATGCGCACCTTCTCCTCGGGCAGGCCGAGGACGGGCGCGATCTGGCGCAGGTCGGAGTGGAGCCACTGGGTGGCGATGTAGAGGTGGACGCCGCCGTCCTCCTCGGGCACGGCGAGGCCGGACTCGGGGCCGAGGAAGGCCTGGTCCTGCATGCCGAAGGTGTACTCGCCCTCGACGATCACGTCGGCCCGCTTGCGCGCCTCTGCCACATCGCCGCGGATGATCGGCTGGCGGTGGACGATGTTCGGGTGCGGGACGTGCCCGATGTGGTGGTCGTCGCGGTTCTCGTGGACGAGGATCGCGTCCGGGGCCAGGGCCGACTTCTCGTCGGTGACGACCGGGAGTTCGCGGTACTCCACCTTGATCTTCGCGGCGGCGCGGCGGGCCGTCTCCGGGTGGTCGGCGGCGACGAGGGCGACCGGCTCGCCGTGGTGGCGCACCTTGCCGTGCGCGAGGACCGGGGTGTCCTGGATCTCCAGGCCGTAGTTCTTCACCTCGGTGGGCAGGTCGTCGTACGTCAGGACCGCGTACACGCCCGCCGTCGCCAGGGCCTCGGAGGTGTCGATGGAGACGATCTCGGCGTGTGCGACGGTGGAGCGCAGGATCTGGCCCCACAGCATGTCCTCGTGCCACATGTCGGACGAGTACGCGAACTCGCCGGTGACCTTGAGGGTGCCGTCCGGGCGGAGCGTGGACTCGCCGATGCCGCCCTTGGTCTGCGAGCCCTGCGTGATCTTCGTAGGAGCGCCGTTGGCCGGCATCTCAGACCCCCTCGGACTGGCGGGCGGCCGCCAGGCGGACCGCGTCCATGATCTTCTCGTAGCCCGTGCAGCGGCACAGGTTGCCCGACAGCGCCTCGCGGATGTCCGCGTCGGACGGGTTCGGGTTGCGCTCCAGGAGTTCGTCGGAAGCGACGAGCAGACCCGGGGTGCAGAAGCCGCACTGGACGGCGCCCGCGTCGATGAACGCCTGCTGGATCGCGGAGAGTTCGCCGCCCTCGCCGGTCTGCGAGTCGGTGCCCGTGGCCTTCCTCCCCCAGGCTTCGCCCGGGGGCACCCCCGGCTGGGCGTCCTGCAGGGTCGTCCCGCAGGCGCCGGACGCGCAGCCGCCCTCGGCGCGCTGCTTGGCGTAGTCCGCCAGGCCCTCGACGGTCACCACGTCGCGGCCCTCGACCTGGCCGGCCGCGACCAGGCAGGAACAGACCGGCACGCCGTCCAGGCGCACGGTGCAGGAGCCGCACTCGCCCTGCTCACAGGCGTTCTTCGAGCCCGGCAGGCCGAGGCGCTCACGCAGGACGTACAGCAGGGACTCGCCCTCCCAGACGTCGTCGGCCTCCTGCGGACGTCCGTTGACGGTGAAGTTGACGCGCATTACGCAGCTCCCTCCGAGGTGCGGCGGGCGCCGCGGTACGACTCCCAGGTCCAGGTGAGCGTCCGGCGGGCCATCACGCCGACCGCGTGGCGGCGGTAGCTCGCCGTGCCCCGGACGTCGTCGATCGGGTTGCAGGCGGCCGAGCACAGGTCGGCGAACTGCTTGGCGACCGACGGGGTGATGATCTTTCCGTTGTCCCAGAAGCCGCCCTCTTCGAGCGCCGCGTTCAGGAACTCCTCGGCGGTCCTGGCCCGTACGGGCGTGGGCGCGGCCGAGCCGATGCCGGTTCGGACCGTACGGGTCTCGGGGTGCAGGGCGAGGCCGAAGGCGCACACGGCGATGACCATGGCGTTGCGGGTGCCGACCTTGGAGTACTGCTGCGGTCCGTCGGCCTTCCTGACGTGGACGGCGCGGATCAGCTCGTCGGGCTGGAGCGCGTTGCGCTTGACGCCGGTGTAGAACTCGTCGATCGGGATGAGACGGGTGCCACGGGCCGCCGACTCCACCTCGACCTCGGCGCCGGCCGCGAGCAGCGCGGGGTGGGCGTCACCGGCGGGCGAGGCCGTGCCGAGGTTGCCGCCGACGCCGCCGCGGTTGCGGATCTGCGGGGAGGCGACGGTGTGCGAGGCGAGCGCGAGACCCGGCAGCTCCGCGCGGAGGCTCTCCATGATCTTGGTGTACGGCACGGAGGCACCCAGCCGTACGCTTCCCTCGCCGACCTCCCACTCGTAGAGGTCACCGATGCGGTTCAGGTCGAGCAGACACTCGGGCCGGCGGTGGTCGAAGTTGATCTCGACCATCACATCGGTGCCACCCGCGATCGGCACAGCGGTAGGGTGCTCGGCCTTCGCGGCGAGCGCCTCCTCCCAGCTGGCAGGGCGAAGGAAGTCCATGACCGGCTCTCTTCTTCGTCTCAATGGGTCGTTCAGATTGAGCCAATCCGTCTGCGGCGTGCGCGGCTCGTTCATGTGCTGTTAACGCGGAGTGGACTCAGTACACCGCCCCCCACTCCAGCGGGGTCAGTCACCGAAACCATGAAGGAGTTCGCTGGCCACGGCGAGCATCTTGTAGATTCGTATGAACGGAGGACATCGGCAACCTCTCGGTTTTCCTGGAGAAACGCAGGAAACAGCAGGAGGACCGCCGAATGCGTCCCCGGGCGTCGGGTTCCGGGTGACCACCCCGTCACCCTCCAAGATCCATCGTAGGTTTCGAGACAAAGAACGGCGGCGACGAGATGCGGCTGCGCGCACTTTTGGACACTGATGCGCTGGGCCTGCGGCTGCTCGGCGGCGAGGACGAGCTGGACCGTTCGGTACGCGGGGTCATGACCACGGACCTGCGCGACCCGAGCCGCTATCTCTCCGGGGGCGAGCTGGTGCTGACCGGCCTCGCCTGGCGCAAGGACGCCACCGACTCCGAGCCGTTCGTACGGATCCTGGTGCAGGCCGGGGTGGCGGCGCTCGCCGCCGGCGAGGCGGAGCTGGGCGACATCCCGGACGACCTGGTGCTCGCCTGCGCCAGGCACCGGCTGCCGCTGTTCGCGGTGCACGAGTCGGTGGCCTTCGCCACGATCACCGAGCACGTCGTACGGCAGGTCTCCGGCGAGCGCGCCGGGGACCTGGCGGCCGTGGTGGACCGGCACCGGCGGATGATGACCTCGGGCCCGGCGGGCGGCGGCCCGGACGTGGTCCTGGACCTGCTCGGGACCGACCTGGACCTGCGCGCCTGGGTGCTCGCCCCGACCGGCCGGCTGATCGCCGGCTCCAAGGTCGGGGGCCCGGCGCTGCCCGCCGAGACATGCGCCAGACTCGCCGCCGAGCACCTGGCCGCCACCCGCACCGGCCGCCGCGGCCCGCACCGCGTCCTGCTCGGCGGAGCCACCTACTCCCTCTTCCCGATCCGCTCCTCCGGCCGCTCCCCGCAGGCCGCCCGCGATGTCCGCGAGACGGTGCTGTCGGACTGGCTGCTGGCCGTCGAGGCGGACGCGGGCGACTGGCCCGAGGAGCGGCTGGACCTGCTGCAGGGCGTCACCCAGCTGATCTCGGTCGAGCGGGACCGCCGGGACGCGGCGCGCACGGTGCGGCGCCGGCTCGCCCAGGAGGTCCTGGAGCTGGTCCAGACGGGTGCCGCACCGGCCGAGATCGCGGCCCGTCTGCGGGTGGCCGCCCCGGTGCTGCTGCCCGGGCTCGGCACGGCCCCGCACTGGCAGGTCGTGGTGGCCCGCGTGGAGTGGGAGGGCGACGGGGTCGAGGGCGGCCCGGTCGCCCAGTCCCTCCTGGAGGAGGTGCTGGTCGACCCGCAGTCGACCGGCCCGGAGCCGTCCGACCGGATCGCCGTCGCCCACACCGGCGACGAGGCGATCGCCCTGGTGCCGCTCCCGGCGGTCTCCGCCGAGCACGACGGCTCGGAGACCGGGCTGCTGGCCGACTCCCTGCTGCAGTCGGTGCGGGAGACGCTCTCGGCGGGCCTGAACGACGACGGGCGGCTCACCCTCGGCGTCAGCGCGGCCGTGCACTCCGCGGAGGGCCTGCGCGGCGCCCTGGAGGAGGCCCGGCACGCCCGCCGGGTGGCGGCCGCCCGCCCGGGCCGGGTCTGCGCGGCGGGGCACCAGGAGCTGGCCTCGCACGTCCTGCTGCTCCCCTTCGTCCCGGACGACGTCCGCCGCGCCTTCACGGCCCGCCTGCTGGACCCGCTGACGGACTACGACCGCCGCCACCGGGCCGAGCTGATCCCCACCCTGGAGGCGTTCCTGGACTGCGACGGCTCCTGGACCCGCTGCGCCACCCGGCTCCACCTGCACGTCAACACACTGCGCTACCGGGTCGGCCGGATCGAGCAGTTGACGGGACGGGACCTGTCGCGCCTGGAGGACAAGCTCGACTTCTTCCTCGCCCTGCGCATGAGCTGAGGTCGCCGGGGCGTGCGGCGGCCACGCCCGGTCACGCCCGCGCCCCACGACTTTGTGAAATCTTTCACCCACCCTCTTGGCCCGGCCCGGCGATTGGTGCTGGAATGCCGCCACCACTCAACAGCTCGATGGCGTGCTCGGGGAGGGCAACGTGGCGCATACCGCCATGTCTGGTAACGGAACGACCGCCGGTGACGATCCGCTCCAGACCGCGGTATGGCGGTTGCGCTCGCGGGCCTGCTGGGCGGACGCAGCGGCCCTGCTGCCGCGGGACACCGCCGCAGCGGCCCTGCAGCGGGCCGCGCTGCTGGTCGAACGCTGTCTGTACACCGAGCGGGGCTGGGAGGACGCGGAGGACGCCCTGCGGACGGCGGAGGCGCTCGCGCACACCGACGAGGAGCGGGGGGCCGCCGCCTGCGAGCGCGGCCAACTCGCCTACACGGCAACGCTGCACGGCGTCCGGGACCGCGCGGACGAGGCGCGGGCCGCGCTGGGGCGAGGGGCGGCGCTGATCCCTCCGGGGGCGCCGGGCCGGGCCCTGCTGGACTTCCGCCGGGGCCTGATCGCGGAGAACCTGACCCGGTCCCCGCAGGCGGCCCGCGCCGCGTACCGCCGGGCGCACGCGGGCGCCACCGCGCACGCGGATCCGCTGTTGCTGTCCTTCACCTGGCGGCATCTCGCCGGACTCGCCCTGCGCGACGGCGAGTTGACCGAGGCACGGCATGGCTTCGCCGAATCGCTGCGGATCCGCGAGGAGTTGGGCTACCTGGTGGGCACCGCGCCCGCGCTGGCTTCACTGGCCGACGCGGAATCCGAGCCGGAGGCCTCGCGGTTGCGGGAGGAGGCCCGGCGGTTGTTCCGGCTGCTCGGGGGTGTACCGACATGGCTGGCACGGCAGTTGTCTCCGCCGACGCCGGGGGCGGCCACGGCGTAGGGGAAAGTGGGGCGAGCTCGATGCCGGGTGCGGCCACGGCGTAGGGGAAAGTGGGGCGAGCTCGATGCCGGGTGCGGCCACGGCGCAGGGGAGAGTGGGGGCGGACTCGATGCCGGGCGCGGGTACGCCCCGCAAAGGGCGCGGGGCCGTGCCGGTGTGCGGCTCCGCCGCGTGGGCGCAACCAGCCACGACGCGGGCCCGCGCCCGGAAGACGGCCCGGACCCCGACGCGCCCTGTCCGGCCCCCTCAGCCCACACCCGCGAAGTGCTGCGCGACCAGCCCCCGCACCACATCCACGTCCCCGGCGATCAGCGCGTCCAGCAGAGCCATGTGCTCGGTCGCGTCCGCCACCAGATACGCCGGGCCGCGCCGGACCGGCGGCCACTGCGCGCGCCGGTGCAGATCGGACGCGATGCCGACCAGCTGCTCGTTGCCCGACAGGGCGAGCAGGGCGCGGTGGAAGGCGCGGTCGGACTCCCCGTACGTCGCCGGGCAGCCGGAGGCCGCCGCGCGTACCGTCTCCTCCGCGAGCGGACGCAGTTCGGCCCACCGCTCACCCGGCACGGTCCGGGCCAGCCGCAGCAGCACCGGCACCTCGATGAGCGCCCGCACCTCCGCCAGCTCGGCGAGTTCCCGCGCTCCCCGCTCGACCACCCGGAACCCGCGGTTGGGCACGACCTCGACCGCGCCCTCCAGGGCGAGCTGCTGCATGGCCTCCCGCACGGGCGTGGCCGAGACGCCGAACCGCTCGCCGAGCACCGGCGCCGAGTAGACCTCGCCCGGCTTCAGCTCCCCGGTCACCAGCGCCGTGCGCAGCGCGTCCAGGATCTGCCCGCGCACCGAGGAGCGCTGCACCGCCGGCCGCGGCTGGGGAATCGGCCGCTCACTGTGCGTGTGCTCCCCGCGCGCGGCGGGCACGGCGGTGTCCCGCGCACGGAAGCCGTCCGGGGCGTCGGCCGCGCGCGGCTGCGGCGGCACCCGGACGTCACCGGGCGGCGTCGCGCGCTCCGGTGCCCCCGCCCCGGCGGAGGCCTGCGCGGTCTGCTTCACGGTCCCTCCTGGCGGCTTGTCGGCACTTGGGTCATTAACGGCAGGTTGTCACTTGTCCGTCAAGCACCTTAGGCGCCCGGGGCGCCAGTTCAAATTCACACAGAACCGATAAGGTTAGCCTTACCTATGCAATTCGGCCCGCGATCGAGGACCGACGGCGAAACGACGCCGGCCCGGGTCCACTAAGATCATCGGACAGTCGATTCACAACTCCCCCACACGCCACGGGAACTTTCCCGGGAACCGCCCGTGCGGGTAGTCTTATTCGAACTCAACTCCCGCCCCTCAAGCGGCAGTTCGAGCAGAACGCCGTCCTGGGCATCCCCTTGCACTTCCTTGGCGGCCTCTTGCCCCGAAACCCCCTGAGGGCCCTCGGGAGTGGGCCACTATGGCGGGCGTTACGCCCTATCCCAATGCAAGGGACCCCTGATGAGACTGACCGACATATCGCTGAACTGGCTGCTTCCGGGCGCCGTACTGCTCCTGGGAATGCTGGCGGCGGTGGCGGTGCTCGCGCGCGGCAAGCGCTCCTCCGGGGAGAACGCGAGCGCGGACGACTCCTGGGAGCGCAGCGAGGAGCGCCGCAGACGCAAGGAGGCCATCTACGGCACGGCCTCCTACGTGCTCCTGTTCTGCTGTGCGGCGGTCGCGGCCGCCCTGTCCTTCCACGGCCTCGTCGGCTTCGGCGAACAGAACCTGGGGCTGACCGGCGGCTGGCAGTACCTGGTGCCGTTCGGCCTGGACGGCGCCGCGATGTTCTGCTCCGTCCTCGCGGTGCGCGAGGCCAGCCACGGTGACGCGGCCCTCGGCTCCCGGATCCTCGTGTGGATGTTCGCCGCGGCGGCGGCCTGGTTCAACTGGGTGCACGCGCCCCGGGGCGCCGGCCACGCGGGCGCGCCGCAGTTCTTCTCCGGTATGTCGCTGTCGGCGGCCGTCCTGTTCGACCGGGCGCTGAAGCAGACCCGCCGGGCCGCGCTGCGCGAGCAGGGCCTGGTGCCTCGTCCGCTGCCGCAGATCCGTATCGTGCGCTGGCTGCGCGCCCCCCGTGAGACCTACAGGGCCTGGTCGCTGATGCTCCTGGAGGGCGTGCGCAGCCTGGACGAGGCGGTCGAGGAGGTCCGCGACGACAGGCGCCAGAAGGAGGAGACGCGGCAGCGCCGGCGCGACCAGCAGCGGATCGAGCGCGCCCAGCTGAAGGCGATCAGCCGGGGCCACCGCGGCTTCGTCAGCCGGGGCGGGCGGCAGGTCGAGGTGGAGGTGCAGGCCGTGGAGCGCGGCCCCGCCCAGGCGACCGCGGAGCCTGCCATATCGACCGCGGAACAGCTGCCCGTACGCGCCCGTCCCTCCCTGCAGCCGGTCCGCAGCGGGTCCGCTGAGCAGGTGACCGTCGACCTCACCGCCGAGGACGACACCATGGCCCTGCCGCGGCTCGACTCCCTGGAGCGCAAGCTGAAGGACCTGGAGCAGCAGTTCGGCTAGGACCACCGCTCATGACGGGCCGGGGGCGTGACCGCACGGGTCACGCCCCCGGCCCGTTTCCCACACGGCCCGTTTCCCACACGGCCCGTTTCCCACACGGCCCGTCCGCTCAGGCCGCCACCCGCCCGGCCCGTGCCGCGGCCCGTCCCCTGTCAGGCGACCGCGCCGCCTCGACGGCAGCCCACAGGGACGGGGCGCGTCGAAACCGACGGAAGTGCAACCTCCCGAGGGGCGCGGAGAACTGCGCGACCAGCCGCAACGGACCCGCACTCGGTGAACCCGCGTCCCGCGGAGCGTCACGCGGCCTCGGCGCCCAGTTCGAACCACACCGACTTGCCCACCCCGTGCGGCCGCACACCCCAGGCGTCCGCGAGGGACTGCACCAGCATCAGCCCCCGCCCATGGGTGTCGTCGTCCGAGTCCGGGCCTCTCAGCTCCGGTCTGCGGGCCACGAAGTCCCGTACCTCCACGCGCAGTCCCCCCGGCTGCACGACCGCCGTGAGGACCGCGTCGTCGTCGGTGTGGACGAGCGCGTTGGTGACCAGTTCGCTGGTGAGCAGTTCGGCGATCTCCGAACGGCCCGGTTTCCCCCAGTGCCGCAGCAGTTCGCGCACCTCCCGGCGGGCCTCGGGCACCGCCTTGAGATCCGCCCGCCCCAGCCTGCGCCGGATCCGGTGCGCGCGCCCCGTGATGGTGCCGGCCTCTTCCCCCGTCGCCGCCGAGGAGCCCCCGACGACCGCGGGACCGCCCCCTCGTGCCTGACTCTTCATGACCCCCGCCCGCACGCCGCTGGACCCTGCCCCTCCTGGTCGAACACGTTCACGGGGGATGCTTGCCCAGCACGCACACAGGCAGTCATCACGCATGCCCGATGACCGGCGGTTCGGCCACCGCCGTACGGCGCCCGGGCCGGCCACCGGGCCGCGCCGCACCCGGGTGGCCGGCTCCCCTCAGGGCCCTGGGCGCCACGGACGCCCCGGGACGGCCGGGCAGATGCGTCCGGCACCGGCCGTCGGCACGCCGTCACACGCCGTGAAAGTGGCCGAAATCCACTCCCTGCTGTCCCCCTCAGGGGCGCGGCACGTTGCGCAGGTTGGAGCGGGCCATCTGGAGCATGCGGCCCACGCCGCCGTCCAGCACGATCTTGGAGGCGGACAGCGCGAACCCGGTGACCATCTCGGCGCTGATCTTCGGCGGGATGGACAGGGCGTTGGGGTCGGTGACGATGTCCACCAGGGCCGGTCCCTTGTGCCGGAAGGCGTCCTTGAGCGCGCCGGCGAGCTGCTTGGGCTTCTCCACCCGGACCCCGTGGGCACCGCAGGCGCGGGCGACGGCGGCGAAGTCGGGGTTGGTGTTGGTGGTGCCGTAGGAGGGCAGCCCGGAGACCAGCATCTCCAGTTCGACCATGCCCAGGGAGGAGTTGTTGAACAGCACGACCTTGACGGGCAGCTCGTACTGCACGAGGGTCAGGAAGTCGCCCATCAGCATGGAGAAGCCGCCGTCGCCGGACACGGAGACCACCTGCCGGCGCCGGTCGGTGAACTGGGCGCCGATCGCCATGGGCAGCGCGTTCGCCATCGACCCGTGCGAGAACGAACCGATGATCCTGCGCCGTCCGTTGGGCGAGAGGTACCGCGCGGCCCACACATTGCACATCCCGGTGTCGACGGTGAACACCGCTTCGCCGTCGGCGACTTCGTCGAGGACGGCGGCCACGTACTCGGGGTGGATCGGGACGTGCTTGTCCACCTTGCGGGTGTAGGCCCGGACCACGCCCTCCAGCGCGTCGGCGTGCTTCTTCAGCATCCGGTCGAGGAAGCGCCGGTCGGTCTTCTCCCGCACCCGAGGGATCAGGCAGCTCAGCGTCTCGCGCACCTCGCCCCACACGGCGAGGTCGAGGCGGGAGCGGCGGCCGAGCACCTCGGGCCGCACGTCGACCTGCGCGATCCGCACGTCGTCGGGGAGGAAGGCGTTGTACGGGAAATCGGTGCCGAGCAGGATCAGCAGGTCGCACTCGTGGGTGGCCTCGTAGGCGGCGCCGTAGCCGAGCAGCCCGCTCATACCGACGTCGTACGGGTTGTCGTACTGGATGAACTCCTTGCCCCGCAGCGCATGTCCCACCGGAGACTTGATCTTCCCGGCGAACTCCATGACCTCCGCGTGCGCACCCGCCGTGCCGCTGCCGCAGAAAAGGGTTACCCGGTCCGCCGCGTCGATCATCTCCACCAGCGCGTCGATCTCGGCGTCGCCGGGCCGGACCGTCGGCCGGGAGGCGACGAGGGCGCTCTGCGCGGCCTTCTCCGGGGCCGGCTGGGCGGCGATGTCGCCGGGCAGCGCGACCACGCTCACCCCGCTCCGCCCGACCGCGTGCTGGATGGCGGTCTGCAGCAGCCGGGGCATCTGCTTCGGGCTGGAGATCAGCTCGCTGTAGTGGCTGCACTCCTGGAAGAGCCGGTCGGGGTGGGTCTCCTGGAAGTAGCCGAGGCCGATCTCGCTGGACGGGATGTGGGAGGCGAGCGCGAGCACCGGGGCCATGGAGCGGTGCGCGTCGTACAAGCCGTTGATCAGGTGCAGGTTGCCCGGGCCGCAGGAGCCGGCGCAGGCCGCCAGCTTCCCGGTGATCTGCGCCTCGGCGCCGGCCGCGAAGGCGGCGGTCTCCTCGTGGCGTACGTGGATCCAGTCGATGGCGGCGTTGCGGCGGACGGCGTCCACCACCGGGTTGAGACTGTCCCCGACCACGCCGTAGAGGCGTCGTACTCCGGCGCGGACGAGGATGTCGACGAACTGCTCCGCTACGTTCTGTTTGGCCATGCACCCATGGATGCACAGGGGAAACGGTTACGCCTCCCACACGGCCGCCGCCGTACGGTCGTCGGCGTAACCCTTCACCCGAACCTGGGCGTCGGCGAGGAACGCGGCGAGCCCGGGCGGGGTCCGGCCGGACCAGCGGCGAGCCAGGTAGGCGCAGAGGGCGGCCTCGCCGCGCAGCGGATCGGCCAGACCCGCGGTGCACATCACCAGGGCATCACCCGGGCGGGCCACCGAGGCGCGGAACCGGAACGGCTCGCGGGGCGGCTCGGGCGCCGGTTCGTACGGGCTCGGCGGGGTCGGGATACCGAAGTCCATGGTGAGCCGGTCGCCATCGGGGGTTTCGGCAAACGTTTTCGCCGGGGAGCCGAAACCCACGACCGAGCCGCCGGCGGTGTCGGCCGGTGACGCCTCCGGCTCGATGTCCTGCCACGCGCCGTCCCGCAGCCGGAACAGGCCGCCGTCGCCGACGCCGAAGAACACGCGCGTACGGCAGTCGGGGTCGGCGGACACCAGCAGACAACGCAGGCTCGCCGAGTACTCCTCCGGGTCGACTCCCTGTTCGGCGGCGCTCGCGCGGAGCATGCCGAGGCTGCGGTCGGTCAGCCGGTGCAGCCCCGACTTCAGGTCGCCGCGCCGGGCCGCCCGGATGTCCTCCACGAGCCGCTGATGACTGCGGCCCACGGCCCGCCCGATCCACCGGCACGCCTCGGCCGCCGCCAGATGCGCACCCGGTGCGCCCCGCACCCCGGTCGCCATCGCGACGAGCACCAGCGCCTGCCGCCCCGTCCCGAACCGGGCAGTGAGCAGCGAGTCCCGGCGCGGCTCGCCCCGGTACCGCGCCGAGTCCCCGCGCATCGACACCGCCCGCAGGGTGCACGCCCCGTACCGCGCACCGTCCAGCACCGTGTCCGCGACCAACTCCCCCAGCCCGTCCGGATCGACGGACGGCAGCGCGGTGGGCTCGGGGTCGTAGGTGGGCGGACCGGAGCCGACGTAGTCGACGGCGGAGGGGGGCGGGGGCACGGGCGAGGCGACGGCAGCCTCGACGGCCCGACCGCCGACGCCCGCCGCGGCGGCATGCACGTCCGGGAGCTGCGGGTCGGGGGGCGTCGGCGGGATTTGCGGATCGGGGAACGGCGCGGGTGGGGGTGGGGGCTGGTCCGGGCGGGCGGGTGACGGTGTCTTCGGTGGGGAGAGGGGTCGGTCGGTGGGTGCGGTCGGTGTCGGGGTCGGTTCCGTGTGGCCGGCGGCCGGGGACAGCGTCGACGGGGTCGGGGGTGCGGCCGGAGGAGGCTCCCAGGGGGACCCCTGGCGGGGCGGCGCGGGGGGAGGAACCGCGGGGGGCTCCTCGGCAGCCGGGGTAACGGCGGCGGGGTCCTGGGCCGCGCGTTGCGACGGCACCGCGGGCTCCGGGGACTCCCTGCCGCCCGCCCCGCCGTCGTCGTCTCCGCGTGCCGCGCCGTCGGCATTCCACCTGCGCGGTGCCGGGAACGGCAGGTCCGTCACCGTGTACTTCGCGGAGGCGAAGCGGTCGTCCAGGGTATCGGGCGCGGCCGTTGGTCCCGTGTCCTCGGTGGAGTCGTCGTACAGCTGTCCCCACCAGTCGTCCTCAGGACGGGCGGGCCTTCCCCCCTGCTGGCTCATGCCCCTGATTGTCCACCGCACGGGCCGTATGAAAACGGAGCATCGGGAAAATCCGGTGCACCCGGCCGCGCCGTACGGCGTGTCGGGTGAAGGAGTGAACAGCCGTACGAGAGAGGGCAGATGGCCGCCGGGCGGCCCCACCCCCCACGGGAGGACCGCCCGGCGACGTCCCAAGTGGCCCGGCCCCGGATCCCCTTCGCATGGCTCGCACACGTCCGGGCCCGGGCCACGCTCCGGAGAACCGGGCCGCGGCAGGGCACCGGTCGGATGGCGGGATTGTGGCTTGGTTTCCTGGGACGCGGCTGTGAATCGAGCGCGCCGCCCGCGCCCCGCGGTGCTGCCACCTTGGCAGACCCACCTCCGGTACGGCGATGATGTTCCGCGGCGGGTTTGCGCCGTGGCCGGTTTCCGCCAGGCCGGGCCCGTCGTGACGGCTTGTCGGTGGCGGGTTGCGGGCCTGGGTTCCAGGCCGGTTCCAGGGGAGGGACGTGGGCCGATGCTGGCGGCGATAGGGCTGGACGACACACACGAGGCGGCGTACCGGGCGCTGGTGTCCGTGGGCGCGGCCGACGTGACCGATCTGGCGCGGCGCCTGACGCTGTCCGAGCCGGACGCCGAGCGGGCGCTGCGCCGGCTGGAGCGGCAGGGGCTCGCCGCCCAGTCCCCGGCCCGGCCGGGCCGCTGGGTGGCGGCGCCGCCCGGG
>NZ_JBEPBF010000146.1:0-25033 GCF_040298985.1 Streptomyces sp. NPDC001093
CGGGCCCCGGGGGAGATCACATGGCGTATCGAGGAGGATCACGTGTCCGACGAGCTCAACCCGGCTGTGCCCGACTCTGCTATCGCCGCATGGCCCGGTCGCGGTCCGTGCCGGACCGGGTGCCGGCCGCGTGCGCGCTGTGGCGCATCGACGCGGATCCGGAGCCGGTCCTGCCGGTGTTCCGGGAGGCCTGGGAAAAGGCCCCGCACACCCGTCGTCCGATCGCCCGGTGCCTGACCGCCATGGGTCCGTCCGCAGCGCCGCTACGGCATCTGGCAGAAGCGGAACTGTCCGCTCCGCGCCGCCACCTGACCCATGGGGCCGGAGGCGGCGGGCAGGGCATACCGGAGGACGAGGCACTGCTGAGCGCGTGCCGGGAGGTGCTGACGAGGTGCTAGCGGATTGAGGGCAGGCACTCTCCCGATCGCACGGGTACGGAATCATCGCACGGGTACGGAACCGGAGCCGTCCGCCTCGAAGACGGCGACGCTCCAACGCACGTGGTTCCAGCACGGGTTGCGGTGGAACTCGGCCATGTTGGCCTCGGCGGCGTCGGCGAGCGATCCAGCCGTGGTCAGACCATCCGGCCCCACTGCGGTCCGAGCCGTGCCCACTCCGTGTCCCAGGCGCGCATGCGGCGGCGTTCCAGACGGCCGCGCAGGGCGAGGCCGCCGACGAAGGGGACGGCCGCCGCGCTCACGCCCACCAGGCAGCCGATCAGGGTGCCCCGGAAGGCGCCCTCGGCGACGGAGGCGGGGCGGCCGACGAGCCGGCCCTGCGGGTCGGTCCAGACCGTGACCGGCGTGCCCGACTTGCTGCCGGGCGGCACCCGGACCTGGCCGGTGTGCGCGGAGCCGTCGGCCATGGTCCAGCCCACCTTGGCCCAGACGCGTTCACCGGCGGAGGCATGGCGGTGCATGGGGGAGGTTCCGGGGGCCCGTCCCCTCACATGGGCGACGACGGGACGCCAGGCCGCCCGCTCTCTGGCGAGTCCGTGCTCCACCGACCCGGTCGCCACGAGGCCGGCCGAGATCCCCGCCAGGACGGTCAGCAGCCAGGCGCCGAGCAGCACCCAGGCCTCCACCACGTCGGCCCGGCGTTTGAGCGGGTTGCGCCGCCAGCGCCACAGCCACACCTTCGGACCACGGAACGCCTTCAAAGGCATCCTCCTCACGAGCGCACCGACCGGCCGGACCGCCCTCCCATACGCGGGAGATCGCTCCGATGCTCACGACGAGCCGTCTCCCCGACGGTCGCACGAGACGCCTCTCGCGCGCAGGCGCATGCCGCAACGGGCCCGGGCGGATCTTCGTCACAGGCCGACGACACCGCCGTGACCTGCGTAAACGTGCACCCCGGGGGTCACTGTCAGTGGTGGGGTGCAGACTGGCCGATAACTGACGACTACGTGTCTCACGACTACCTGGACGAAGGCGTCCCGGAGGTGATCGGCATGACCGAGGTACTGCTGGCGGTGGGCACCCGCAAAGGCCTTTTCATCGGGCGGCGCAGGGGCGGCGGCGCCTGGGAGTTCGACGACAGTCCGTATTTCAACGCGCAGGCGGTCTACTCGGTCGCGATCGACACCCGCGGGGACCGGCCGCGACTGCTGGCGGGCGGCGACAGCGCCCACTGGGGCCCGTCGGTCTTCCACTCCGACGACCTCGGCCGCACCTGGACCGAACCGCCGCAGCCGGCCGTCAAGTTCCCCCAGGACACCGGCGCCTCCCTGGAGCGCGTCTGGCAGCTGCACCCGGCCGCCGCGGAGCCCGGCGTGGTGTACGCGGGCACGGAACCGGCGGCGCTGTACCGCTCGGAGGACCGCGGCGAGAGCTTCGAACTGGTCCGGCCGCTGTGGGAGCATCCGACGCGCTCGCGGTGGGTGCCGGGCGGCGGCGGTGAGGGCCTGCACACCGTGGTCACCGACGCCCGCGACCCCCGCGCGGTGACCGTCGCCGTCTCCACGGCCGGGGTGTTCCGCTCCACCGACGGCGGTGCGAGCTGGGCGCCGTCCAACTCCGGGGTGTCCGCGGTGTTCCTGCCGGATCCGAACCCGGAGTTCGGCCAGTGCGTGCACAAGATCGCCAAGGATGCGGGCGACCCGGACCGGCTGTATCTGCAGAACCACTGGGGTGTGTACAGAAGCGACGACGCGGGCGCGCACTGGACCGACATCGGCGCGGACCTGCCGTCCACCTTCGGCTTCGCGGTGGCCACCCATCCGCGCCGGGCCGACACGGCGTACCTGTTCCCGATCAATGCGGACGCGGACCGGGTCCCCGCCGAGCACCGCTGCCGGGTCTTCCGCACCACGGACGCGGGCCGGACCTGGGAGCCGCTGGCCAAGGGTCTGCCGGAGGAGGACCACTACGGCACGGTGCTGCGGGACGCCCTGTGCACCGACGACGCCGACCCGGCGGGTGTCTACTTCGGCAACCGCAACGGCGAGGTGTTCGCCTCGGCCGACGACGGCGACAGCTGGCAGCAGCTGGCGTCGCATCTGCCGGACGTACTGTGCGTGCGGGCGGCGGTGATCGGCTGACACGGGCCGATCCGGCCGCAGGGGCGTCTCCGTCGGGCTTCGGCCATCGGTTGATCAGCGGGCCGCGTCCGGCAGTAGGGTGACGCCCGTGGCACCACGACCCTTGCATGAAATCGTCGAACCGGGCTGGGCGAAGGCCCTCGAACCCGTCGCGGAACGGATCGCCGCGATGGGCGACTTCCTCCGCGCGGAGATCGCCGCGGGACGCACCTACCTCCCGGCCGGACCCCATGTCCTGCGGGCCTTCCAGCAGCCCTTCGACGACGTACGGGTCCTGATCGTCGGTCAGGACCCGTATCCGACCCCCGGGCACGCGGTGGGCCTGTCGTTCTCGGTCGCGCCCGAGGTACGCCCGCTGCCGCCCAGCCTGATCAACATCTTCCGCGAGCTCAACACCGACCTGGGGCTGCCCCAGCCGTCCACCGGGGACCTCACTCCCTGGACCGAGCAGGGCGTGCTGCTGCTCAACAGGGCGCTGACCACGGCTCCGCGCAGCCCGGGCGCCCACCGCGGCAAGGGCTGGGAGGAGGTCACCGAGCAGGCGATCCGGTCTCTGGCGGCGCGCGGCAAGCCGCTGGTGTCCGTCCTGTGGGGCCGGGACGCCCGCAATCTGCGTCCGCTTCTGGGCAGTCTGCCGGCGGTGGAGTCCGCGCATCCCTCACCGATGTCGGCCGACCGTGGCTTCTTCGGCTCGCGCCCGTTCAGCCGGGCCAACGACCTGCTGATCCAGCAGGGCGGACAGCCGGTGGACTGGCGACTGCCGTGACCGTCCCCGGTTTTCTGGCGGTGGACTCCGGAGGCTCCGGTCTCCGGGTCGCCGTCGGCATGCCGGGCCGGGCGCCCGCCGCCCAGCGGGAGTCGCGGGAGCCGGTCCGCACCGGTGAGCGGGGCATCGATCCCGCCCATCTGATGGCCCAACTCGTCCCGCTGGCCCGCGCGTCCGCAGCGGAGGCCGGAGTGGAGGGGCTGGACACGGCTGTCGTAGGCGCCGCAGGGTTCGCCACCCTGGGCGACGCCCTGCGTGCCGAACTGCCGGGCGCCCTGGCCCGCGAGCTGGGCGTGAGGCGGGTGGCGCTCGCCGCCGACGCCGTCACCGCCTACGTCGGTGCCCTCGGCCCACGTCCGGGCGCGGTGCTCGCCGCCGGTACCGGGCTGATCGCGGTCGGCACCGAGCTCAAGGCCTGGCGCCGGGCCGACGGCTGGGGTCATCTGCTCGGCGACTGCGGCAGCGGCGCCTGGATCGGGCGGGCCGGCCTCGAGGCGGCGCTGCGCGCCCACGACGGCCGGGACGGCGGCTCCGCACCGCTGCTGGCCTGCGCGGAGGAGCAGTTCGGGCCGGTGCGCGGACTGCCGGGGCAGCTCTACCCGCGCTCCGACCGGCCGGCCGTACTGGCCTCGTTCGCCCCCCGGGTGGCCGCGTGCGCCGCCCACGACCCGGTCGCCGCGGGCATCCTGCGCGCCGCGGCCCGGCACATGGCCGAGTCCGTCGCGGCCGTGTGCCCGGCGGACGGGGAGCCTCGAGTGGCGCTCACCGGCGGCCTGTTCCGGCTGGGCGAGCCCCTGCTCACACCCCTGCGGGAGGAGTTGGCGAGCAGGCTGCCGCACGCTCGGCAGGTACCGGCCGAGGGCGATCCCCTGCATGGCTCGGTACGGATCGCGGGCGACCTCGCGGCCGGTCGGCTCACCCTGCCGGGTGAACCGACCATGCTCCACGTGGTCCCCGCGCCGGGTGACTGAGGTGCCGCAAAAGCGGATTGTTCCTCCTTGTGGTCACTTTGTCAGCCCATGTTCCCGGCACGTGCCCGCAACACATGTCAACGGCTCGTAACTCATCAGACAAAACCGGACGGATACCGCTCACCTGCACCCTCCCCGAACGGAGTAACCCAGGAAGCCAGTAACATGCGGCGCCATGAGCACCCCCACTGGGCCCGAGTCCGGCCTGCCAGTACGAATGCCGCGACCCCGCCAGCCCGGACGGCACCGCCGACCGGAACCGCTGGTGGCTCCCGAGGGTGCGCCCGCGCTCGCCCTCGCGGTGCCCGGTGCGCCCAGCGCCGCCACGCGCGCCCTCGCCGAGGAGGTCGTGAGCATCGCCCGCTCCGAGCTGCCCGGCCTGGACGCCCGGATCGGATACCTGGACGGGGACGACGCCGAGTTCCCCACGCTCCGGTCCGTGCTGGTGCGCGCGGCCGAGGAGCGCACGGCCCGTTACGAGCAGGCCGTCGCCGCCGGGGTCGAAGGGGTCAAGGAGCCCGACGGCCCGGTCGCCGTCGTCGTCCCGCTGCTGGCCGGTCCGGACAGCTCCCTGCTGCGGCAGATCCGCCAGTCCGTGATGGACAGCCGGGTCGCCGCCGATCTGACCGACGTGCTCGGCCCGCACCCGCTGCTCGCCGAGGCGCTGCACGTGCGGCTGTCCGAGGCGGGGCTGGCCCGCGCCGACCGGGCGCGCCTGTTCACCGTGGCCACCGCCGCCGACGGCATCATCCTGGCGTCCGTGGGCGGCGAGGAGGCCGTGCAGGCGGCCGGGATCACCGGCATGCTGCTCGCCGCGCGCCTCGCCGTGCCGGTGATGGCGGCGGCCCTGGACCAGGAGGGCTCGATCTCCTCCGTCGCCGAGCAGCTGCGTTCCTCGGGCTCGCAGCAGCTGGCCCTGGCGCCGTACCTGATCGGCCCGGAGATCGACCCGGCGCTGCTGGCGGCGGCCGCCGAGGAGGCGGGCTGCGCCACGGCCGAGGCGCTGGGCGCGTACCCGGCGATCGGCAAGCTCGCCCTCGCCAAGTACACGACGACGCTGGGCATCGCCCCGCCGCAGCCGCAGGGCATGCCGGTCCGCTGAGCCACGCCGACCCCCTCGGCACCCGTACGTCACAGGGCCCGCTCCCCCACCCGGGAGCGGGCCCTTCGCCTTGCCTGACGCCCTGTTCTCGCGGGCCGTTCAGCCGCTCAGCCGAAGACGACGCAGGAGGCCGCGGCGACCCGCACGCAGCCCTCGTAGCGGGGCAGCCCCGTCGCCTCGTCCACGGCGAACCACGTCACGTCGCCGGAGCGCTCGTTGGCCGCGTAGAGGAAGCCGTCGTGCTCGGCGAGTGCGCGCGGCCATTGCCCGCCGCAGGGCACCGTGCCGATCAGCCGGAGCGCATCGCCTTCGACGGCGAGGATCGACAGGACGTCCTCGCCGCGGGTCGCGGTCCACACGAAACGGCCGTCCGGCGAGACCACGATCCCGGACGGATAGGCGTCGCCGGCCGGGGCGCCGGGCAGCACGGGGACCTCGGCCAGCGGTTTGAGGGAACCGGCCTCGGCGTCCCAGCGGCACACGGTCACCGTGGGGGTGAGTTCGTTGACGACGTAGGCGTGCGCGCCGTCCGGATGGAAGGCCAGATGGCGCGGGCCGGAGCCGGGACGCAGGGCGAACTCGCGGTGCAGGGCGGGAACGCCGTCCTCGAGGGTGCAGATCCGCACCGAGTCCGTGCCGAGGTCGACGCTGACGGCCCATCTGCCGCTCGGGTCGGGCTGCACCTGGTGGGCGTGCGGACCGCGCTGGCGCCGGTCGTGCGGGCCGGAGCCGGTGTGCTGGAGCCGCCCCGAGGGCTTGACGGCGAGAGAGCCGTCCGGACGTACGGGCACGGCGGTGACGCTGCCGCAGCCGTAGTTGGCGGTCAGCACGTGCCCGGCGTACAGGCCGAGGTGGGTCGGTCCGCTGCCGTCGACCCGCACGGGCGGCCCGGCGAGTTCCGGCCGGTCGCCTTCGACGCGGTAGGCGGCGACGGTCCCCTCGGCCGTCTCGCTGACGGTGTACAGCGTGGCCCCGTCCGGCGACAGGAGCAGGTAGGAGGGGTCGGGTAAGTCGTTCACCGCGGTGCCGAGCAGGAGGCGGCCGCCCTCAGGCGCGACCTCGGCGGTCACGAGTCCGGGGCCGCCCGCTGCCGTGAACGAGCCGATGAAGGCCCGGCGCCTGCCGGGCCTGCCGTCCTGTGCCACCGCTGTCCCCTCTCGGTCGACCCCGTCCGGGGCCGACGGTAGCAGCCGATCACGGCCGGTCTAGACCAAGGGGCGGGGCTTGTCGGCGGTTCTTTTGAAACGGGGCCGTGTCATCGCCGTCGCCGCCCGGCCCGGTATCTGCCTCGGGCCCGTGTCCATACCTTGAGTGCCCGCCCGTGCCACCACAACCGTGCCCGGCTCAGGCCCCCACCAGTCGCGACCCCGTCGGGGCTCGCAGGGGTTCGGCCAGGTCGGCGAGGGCGCGTTCCAGGCCGTGCAGGTGGGCCAGGGCGGGCTCGGCGGGCGGTTCGGCGGGGCTGCGGACGGGCTCCCACCGGCCCTCGGTGAGCGCCTCGACGGCCGACTCCACCCGCCAGCAGGCCGCGGCAAGGCGGGCGTCGTGCGAGGCCTCGGGATCGGCGGCGACGGCGACCAGGCCACGCACCTCGCGCGCGCAGTCGTCGAGGAGCGCGAGGACCCGGCGGGCGCGCCGCTTGCGGGCCGGCATCGGGTTCAGCGGGTGCACCAGCGGGGCCACGGCGAGCCGGACCCGGCCGAGCAGCTGCTCCAGTTCGGCGACGCGGGGCGCCGGGTCCGCCGTGGCGGACCCGGCGAGCCGGGCGGCCGCCTCTGCCGTACAGGCGTGGACGCAGCGCAGGGCGCGCTGGATCCAGGCGTCCGTGATGGCGTGGGTGGTGACCGGCAGGAGGAACAGCACGGCGAGCGCGGCGCCGAGCGCACCCACACCGGTCTCGGCGAGGCGCAGCGCGAGCAGGCCGGGGCTCAGGACGCCGAGGAGGCCGTAGAGCAGTTCGGCGAGCAGGGTCACGCAGAGCATCATCCAGGTGTAGGACACGGCGGCCGTGTAGAAGATGCCGAAGACGGCGACGGCGAGCAGGACGGCCGTCGGGACCGGCGCGCCGCCCACGGGGACGGCGACGAGGAAGCCCAGGCAGATGCCGATCACCGTGCCGAGGACCCGGCGGAAGCCGCGTACCAGGGTCTCGCCGCGCGAGGCGGTGTTGACGAAGATCCACCAGGTGGCGCCGACGGCCCAGTACCAGCGCTGCCCGGAGACCAGCTGGCCGACGAGCAGCGCGAATCCCGCGCCGGCGGTCGCCTGGACGGCCTGCCGCGTGGTGACCCGGGCCAGGCCGCGCCCGGCGGGCGGGGAAGGTACGGCGGCGGGGGGCAGCCGGCGCTCGTAGCACCACACGCCGAAGCGGACCGCGGCCGCGCTGAGCACCGACAGCAGGACGGCGGCGTACAGCTCGGGCAGCTGCGCCGGGGTGGCGTGCAGGAACTGGGCCACGAAGAAGGTCATGAAGGCGAACACGCCGAGGCTGTGCCCGCGCGGACCCCAGCGGCGCGCGTACACGCCGGCGCCGACGACGGCCAGGAAGACGAGGTCGCGCGCGACGGGCACGGCGTGCAGCTCGGCCGCGGCGGCGAGCACCGGCACCCCCACGGCGGGCAGCAGTGCGGTGGTGACGGCCTGTCCGCGCACGGTCGGGTCGGCGACGGTGAACAGGGCGAGGAGGGCCGCGAGGCCGCCGGTGACCGCGCCGATGACGGACTGACCGGCGAGGAAGCAGACGACGACCGCGAGGCCGATGCCGAGGACGGCACGCGCGGCGAAGCGCAACCGCGCCCGCCCCGGGTCCGGAGCCACGAACATCCTCTTCAGCACTGCTGCCCTCCCCTGTAAACCGGACGGAACACCGGCACAGAAAAGGCGCCACGGGTCTCCGCAGCGCCATCGACGTCTCCATGAGAGCATCACCGAGGTCACTGGCTCAAGCGAGACCCGAATTACTGGACCATTGGCCCAGCCATGCGGACACGGCCGCGCCGGACGGAGGGCCAACGGACCAGGTCGGGCGGCACAGGCGGAGGTACGCCCGCTGGGCCATTGGTACAGTCGAACATCATGGCCGTGGACGAACTCGACACCCGCATTCTGCGACTGCTCCTGGAACAGCCGCGCACCAGCGTGCGCGAGTACGCCCGCATCCTCGGCGTCGCCCGCGGCACGCTCCAGGCCCGGCTGGACCGGCTGGAGCGGGACGGCGTGATCACCGGCACCGGGCCCTCCCTCTCCCCCGCCGCCCTGGGCCATCCGGTGCTGGCGTTCGTGCACATCGAGGTCACCCAGGGCCACCTGGACGACGTGGGGGACGCGCTGGCCGCCGTACCGGAGATCGTGGAGGCGTTCTCGATCACGGGCGGCGGCGATCTGCTCGCCCGGGTGGTGGGCCGGGACAACGCCCATCTGGAGGACGTCATCCAGAAACTGATCAGCCTGCCGGGCGTGGTACGCACGCGTACCGAGGTGGCGCTGCGCGAGCGCGTCCCGCACCGGCTGCTGCCCCTGGTGGAGTCGATCGGCCGGGCGGCGCGCACCTGACGCTCGGCATGGTGGAGCGCACGAGCGACCTGCGTACGCGTGGCTGCGCGCCACGGTGCGGTCCCACCGAGCAGCACCTGCACCGGCCGGCCCCATCCTGCTTGGGCGTTCCTGCCGTGCGCGGGAGGCGGTGGCTGCCTAGCGTGATCCCATGACCACAGACCGGGCCGGGCCGGCCCCGCACGACCGACGCTGGAAAGCGCTCGCTGTCTGTCTGACCGCGGCCTTCATGACCCTGCTGGACACCTCGATCGTGAACGTGGCGCTGCCTTCCGTGGAGCGCGGACTGGACGCCAGTACGGCCGAGCTGTCGTGGGTGATGTCCGGCTACGCCCTCACCCTCGGTCTCACCCTGGTCCCGGCAGGGCGGCTCGGTGACATGCGCGGGAGGCGCCAGACCTTCCTGACCGGGCTCGCGCTGTTCACGCTCGCCTCGGCGGCCTGCGGGCTGTCCGCCGGTGCCGCGTGGCTGGTGCTGTTCCGGCTGGTCCAAGGAGCGTCCGCGGGCCTGATCGCGCCACAGACCTCCGCGCTGATCCAGCAGATGTTCCAGGGCGCGGAGCGGGCCCGCGCGTTCGGCATCATGGGCAGCACGATCGGCATCTCCACGGCGGTCGGCCCGCTCGCGGGCGGCCTGCTGATCCATGCGGCCGGCGGCCCCGACGGCTGGCGCTGGGTGTTCTACGTCAACCTGCCCATCGGGGTGGCCGCCTTCTGCGCGGCCCTGCGGCTGCTGCCCCACTCCCCCGGCTCACCGGGCAAGCGCGAGTGCTTCGACGTGCCGGGCGTGCTGCTCCTCGGCTCGGGTGTGCTCGCCCTGATGCTGCCCCTGGTGCAGGAGCAGCAGTGGCACGGACAGCTGAAGTGGGCTCTGCTCCCGGTGGGCGCGGGGCTGCTGGCCGCGTTCCTGGCGTGGGAGCGGCGCCAGGGGCGGCGGGGCCGGGCACCACTGGTCGACCTGCGGCTCTTCTCGCTGCGCTCCTTCTCGCTGGGCGCGCTGCTGAGCCTGGTGTACTTCGGCGGCTTCACCACGCTGTTCTTCGTCTACACCCTGTTCCTGCAGAACGGCATGGGCTACGGCGCGCTGGCGGCCGGCCTGTCCTCCATGCCGTTCGCGGCGGGCTCGGCGGCCGGCGCCGCTGCGGGCGGCCGTCTGGTGGTGCGCTTCGGGCGCAAGCTGGTCATCGCCGGGCTGTGCACGGTGGCGGCGGGGATGTGCGGCGTCATCGCGGCCGTGCACTGGGTACCGGGGCGGGGCGTGGCCTGGGCGGCCGCATTCCCGCTGCTCGTCGCCGGCATCGGCTCCGGCCTGACCATCTCCCCCAACACCACGCTCACCCTGTCCCTCGTGCCCGTACGGCGGGGCGGGGCCGCGGGCGGGGTGCTCCAGACCGCGCAGCGCATCGGCTCGGCGGCCGGTGTCGCCGTGGTGGGCTCGGTGTACTTCGCCCACCTGACCGGCCACGGCAGCCCCGCGACCGCGCTCCAGTACGGCCTGCTCACCTCGGTCGGCATCATCCTGCTGGCCCTCTGCCTGGCCATCGCCGACCTGCGGGAACGCCGGGTCCGTCAGCAGCCGGAGCAGGAGAGGGAGGCGGCGCGGGAGAGGGTGTAGGGGCCGGTGGCCGGGCGGGCGCGGAGGGTCATGACGGCAGGGCGCCGACGGCGCGCAACGGCAGGGAGCGCGGTTGCGGGCCCGGCGCCGTTGCATATCGGCACGGCTCCGTGGGGCAGGGCGCGCGGCCTCGGTCGTACGACGTGGGCCGGGACGCCGGGAGCGGCTGCACCCGTGTGGCATTCCGTCCTGCGGCACAGAGTGTGTGCCAGGCCCCGGGGCGCATGGCCTCGGCACTCGGTGCTCGCCCTCGCCGCGTGGCAGAAAGGGCCGCTGGGCACTCTGGGTGGCCGGCCGGCGTGGCTCCGGCACGGGCGGCAGTGGATCCGCGCGCGTGAGACTGCCGGGCATCCCGCGATCGGCGTCGCCGGAACGGCGCCCTGAGAGCGTTGCCGGGGGCGCCGGTCGGCACCCGAGGCGCCTGCACTGCGCGCTCGGCACCCCCGAGGCCCGCCTCGCCGAACCTTGCCGAACCCCGCAGAACCCACGCCCGCCGAAGCCCGATGCGGCGCGAGCCGCGCCCGTCCGGGTGACCGGCCGACGCGGCAGCCGCAGTCGGTGCCGGTGGAGCCGGTGCCGGTGGACCCGGTGCCGACGGGCTCGGTGC
The DNA here is from genome assembly GCF_040298985.1 of Streptomyces sp. NPDC001093. NCBI lineage: Bacteria > Bacillati > Actinomycetota > Actinomycetes > Kitasatosporales > Streptomycetaceae > Streptomyces > Streptomyces sp. NPDC001093. The sequence goes on from NZ_JBEPBF010000146.1 coordinate 11,156, forward strand.
CGACGGGCTCGGACCGGGCCCGGGCCCGCTTTCCCGGGGTCGCGTCCGCTCCGCCACGCTCCCGCCTCGCGCCGCAAGGCGCTGTCGGCGTCCGGGACCGGCGCGGTCGAAGCCGCCGCCCCGCCCCCTCACGACCTCCGGCGCGGCTTGCCCCGCTTCGGGGTCTGCTTGCCGCCCGCCGTGCGGGCGCGCGGGGTGCGGGCCGTCGGCTTCTGCGCCGGCTTCTGCCGGGTGCCGCTCGCCTCCGGGCGCTTCCGTTGCTGCTCGGCCGGAGGGTTGGTGCGGCCTCGCGTGCTGTTGACGGTACGGCCCCGGACGATGCCGATGAAGTCCTCCACCAGGTCGGTGGTGGCCTCCTCCGGCCAGGACAGGGCGACGCTCGACTGGGGGGCGTCGGTGACGGGGCGGTAGGTGAGGTCCTTGCGGTGGTGGAGGCGGGCCAGGGACTGCGGCACGACCAGGAGGCCGACGTTCGCGGCCACCAGCTCGATCGCGTCCTCTGTCGTCGCCGGGCGCTCGAAGGCAGGTTCGCCGGGCGGGCTGTCCCAGTCGAAGACGTCGTCCAGGGGGTGGAAGAGCACCTCGTCGGCGAGGTCGGCCAGGGTCACCTCGTCCGCGGCCGTGATCAGGTGGTCCTTGGGGACGACGACCACCGTGGTCTCGGTGTAGAGGGGAATCGCGCTGAAGAACGTACGGTCCACGGGGAGCCGTACGAGGCCCACGTCGGCCTCACCGGCGCGCAGCACCTCGGGCGCCTCGGCGGCCGGGACCTGGGTGAGGGTGAGCGGGATGTCCGGCAGGCGTTCGTTCCAGATCCTCACCCATTTGGCGGGGGTCACTCCGGGTACGTACGCGAGCCGGAACGACGGTGATTCCTCCGAGCCTGTCACCAGGCCAGGTTACCGGCCGTGGTCGGCGGCCCGGCACGCGGCCGATACCCTTGACCCCATGAGTTCGCAGCAGAGCACCCAGACGATGAAGCCCGCGACCGCGGCGAAGAAGCTGGGTGTGTACCTCCCCGCCACCCCCGCCTCGTTCCAGGAGGGCGTCGTCACGCGCGCCGAGCTGAACGAGCTGCAGGCGAACCCGCCGGAGTGGCTGAGCGAGCTGCGGCGCAACGGTCCCCACCCGCGTCCGGTGGTCGCGGCGAAGCTCGGCGTGTCCATCGCCGGCCTCGCGCGCGGCGGGGTCACCGAGCCGCTGACCACCGAGCAGATCGAGGCGCTCAAGCAGGAGCGGCCCGAGTGGCTGGAGAAGGAGCGCGCCACCCAGGCCGAGGTCCGCAGGGAGACTGTGCGGATCAAGCAGCAGAAGAAGGAGAAGCAGGAGCGCGCCACCGGGCGCGGCTGATCCACCGCCGCCCTCCTGGAGCGGTCCTCTCCGGAGCGCCCCGCCTCCCCAGAACCGATTTTCCACAACGCCCTCCGGCCGCCGGAGGGCGTTGTCAGTGGCCTGCCCTACAGTTCCCGTCACTTGATCAACACGGGTGCGGGAGGCACGTATGGGGTGGGTGTCGGCGGGTGACTACGAAGTCGCCCTGGACAGCGGGAAGGTGGTGTGCCGCAACGCATCCGGACGGCGGCTGAAGTCGGTGCCACCGAAGATCGCCGACGATCCGGCGGTCGTGGGCCTCAGGCAGCTCGTCGAGTGGCTGGAGCGGCACGAACGGCAGTGCCTGGCCACGGCCGAGCGGTGGATGGTCCGCTCGCTGCCGGTGCCGCTCGCCGTCGTCACGCGCGTGTGGCCCGACCCCGCCTGGCAGGCAGCGCTGCGCGACCTCGTGGTCACCGGTGCCGACGGGCAGGTCGCCGGCTTCCTGCGGGACGCCGATCCGGAGCGCGGCCTGGGTCTGGTCGACCTCGACGGCGACACCGTACGCATCGCGCCCGACCTCGTCCGCATCCCGCACCCGGTCCTGCTCGAAGACCTCGAAGAGCTGCGGGAGTTCGCCGTCGAGCTGGGTGTCGAGCAGGGCGGGCAGCAACTCTTCCGCGAGGTCTGGCACCGGCCGGCCGCGCTCGACGCGGAGGCGACCGAGGTCGAGGACTACGCGGGCGGTTCGTTCAAGGAGCTGCGCTTCCTGCACGGCCGGGCCGCCCAGCTCGGCTACCGGGTGCGCGGTGGGTACGCCGTCTGCCCCGTCCTGGAGGACGGCCGGGGTGTCGAGGCCCGCGTGTGGGTCGGCGACTACGACGGCTACATGGACACCGAGACCGGCCCGCTGGTCTGGTCGGACCCCGCCGGGCGGGTGCTGAAGGCCGGTCAGGTCGGCCCGGTGGCCTGGTCGGAGGGCATGCGCATGGCGGCCGCGCTGTACGCGGGGCGGGACATCGAGGACGAGGAGCGGGCGGCATGACCTACGACGAGACCACGGTGGCCGCGCTGCTGGACGCCGGAGCCGTCCTGCCGCCGGGCAGCACCGCGCGCGAGGACGCCGACAGCCTCACCGTGCGCGCGTACACGCACCCCGCCCTCGACGGCCGGCAGGTGATCCGCCTGGTACCGGACACGCTGGGCGAGGCGGAGGATCTGTCGCTGGAGTTCCTGGGCCTCGCCCGTGAGCCCCAGGCGCCCGAGGTGGGGCAGGTGCGCCGGGAGACGCTGGGCTTCCCGGCCTGGGCGCTGGTCAACGACCCGGCCAACGGGCATCACGCGCTCGCGCTGGTGAAGGACGTCGAGCGGCTGGCGAGGCAGGCCAAGTCCCGTCCGGGCACTGCCAAGGAGGGTTTCGAGGCACTCGGCGAGCGGCTGGGCCGGACGGTGCCGCACTTCCTGCCGACGTTCTACGAACAGGCCGCGCGGGTCTTCCTGGAGCACGAGAACACCACGTACGCCGCCGCGTTCTTCGGCAAGGCCCGGGAGGCCGAGCGGGTGCACGCGCTCGCGGTGGACGAGGAGCGGCAGCGCGCGGTCTTCCTGGAGTTCGCCTTCGCCGGTGCGCTGACCGTGAAGGCCCTCAAGGAGCATGTGCGGGACCTCGCCGGGCGGCTCGAACCGGCCGCGGCCTGGGCGCAGTTCCGGCAGCTGATCGTGGAGCGCTGTGCGGCCGGGATGCCTCCCTACGCCTCGCTGCCGCAGGATGCGCGGGGCCTGATCAAGGCGGCGGGCCTGCCCCGGGTCACGGAGGAGTGCGCGCTGGTCGCCGACCTGATCGCCTCCCCCGCCGCGGTCCGCGCGCCCCGCTCCTTCTGGACGGCCTACCGCGCGGTGCTGTCGGTGCTCGCCGAGGAACGGCCGGAGATCCGGCTGCGGCTGCTGGAGATCATGCCCGCCGGTCTGGGCCGGGACGCCGAGGACGAGGAGTTCTGGCTGACCCTGCTCGCGGAGACCGGGGCCGACCGACTGCTGACGGACGAGTCGGCGGCGGCCGGGCACGGCGCCGATCCGGCGGACTGGCTGACCCGCTGGGCGTCCTTCCGCAAGCACGGCGGCTCGTACTCGCGCCGCTGTCCGGCCACGCTCGCGCTGGTCGCGCGCATGGCTCCGCTGCTGCGGGCCGCCGGCCGTCCGGTGGACCTGTGCACCGGACGCTGGCACGCGGGCGCCGATCTCGATCTGCTGGACCTGTGCGCGGCCGAGCGCATTCCGCTGACGCTGCCGGGCGCCGACGTCCGCGTGTATCTGCCGCTGCCCGAGTGGCTGCTGGACACCCGCGCCGGCCGGCGCGACCTGGCTGCCGTCGCGGCCGACCCCCGGCTGCGGCGCCTGCTGCACCAGGCCGTGGACAGGGTCGGCGGCCATCAGCGCAGCGAACAGATGCTGAAGTCGGTCGCCGCCCATCCGGTCCTCTCCGGGGTGCTTCGGGAGTGGCTGGAGGAGGCCGTCGGCGACTTCACGTGCGCGGCGGGCCTGCCGGGCGCCCGTGCGGCGCTGGACCGGCTGCGTCCCTTCCGGCTGATCGCCGCCGAGCTCGCGCCGGACGCGGTCGCCCGCGTGGCCGGCCGCGAGGTGGCGCCGCTGCTCGGCCGCACCCTGCGGGCGGGCGTCCTCGACGAGCTGGGCTGGCCCGCCCTCGACGAGGCGCTGACGCTGCTCGACGGTCAGAACAGGAAGGGCGAGGACAACTCGGTGGCCGTGCACGAGGCCTGGCCGGCGCTGATCCTCTGCCGCGGGCGCAGGGCGGTCGTCGTCGGCCCGGAGCGGATCCTGCTCGACCACGACCTGCGTCTGCCCCATGACCTGGACCGCTGGCAGCGCCCCCGCTTCCGCTTCGTGGACGGGGAACTGCTCGTGATGTGGCGGAACGCCGGCAAGCAGTACGGCTACTGGTCCGCGCGGCCCGCCGACGTGTTCGAGCTCGGCGGCGAGCAGCTGCCCTCCTGGTGGTCCGGGCAGGAGGCGGTCGTCCCGTCGATCCCGCTGGCCGCCGGCGGACGGGCCACCGGCGGCCGCACCCTGCACGCGGGGGACACGGACCTGCCGCCGTGCCGCGCGATCATCGGCGACGGCACCACCCTGTGGCGCCAGGGCCGGCAGGGCAGGCAGACCGTGTGGCTGGAGTACGACCCGGTCACCGGCACGCACGGCCGCGCATCGCTGCCTGCGCTGCTGCGCTCGGCCGTCCGCGAGGACACCGAACTGCTGCACGGTGTGTGCGAGGTTCTGCCGCTGCAACCGGGCCTGGAGCACAGCCCGTTCGGCACCGACGGTACGGTGCTGGGGCGCTGGGTGCGCAGGGAGGGCGAGGGCGCCGATGAACGCCGTACGGCCGGGACGCCGGACGGGCGGAGCGTGTCGGTCGCGGTGGACCACGACGGCCGGGTGGGGGTTCCCTACGGTGCGCTGCGACTGCCTGGCGGCGCGGAGCCGGTCGTCGCCCAACTGGGCGGCTACCGAGCACAGTCGGGTGGCACGATCGGGCTGTACGCGGACGACGACACCTCGCACACCGGCCTGCTGGGCAGGCTGTCGCCCAACGACCGCGGCGGTGAGTACGCCGCCGGCACCCGGCTCGTCCCCCCGCTGCCCTTCTGGCACGCGCTGCGCCCGCGCGACGAACAAGGCTCGGCAATGCTGCGTGCCCTGGCCGACGAACAGGCCGCGGAGCTGCTGCGGCTCACGGCCGAGGCGCTGACGGTTCGTCAGGAGACCCTGAAGGCGGCCGGTTCGGACGAGACGGCCAAGGCCGCCGTGCCGACCGCGGACGCCGTCACGCTGAAGGCCGTCGAGCACGTCCTGGCGGACCTGACGGACGAACGGCTGCGCATGGGCGTGACCGCGCTGGTCAGGTCGGCACTGCGCATCGCCGACTCGGCCACCGCCTTCGCGACTCCCCCGAAGGAGAGGCCGATGCGGGCGCGCAACCGGACCGAGGGCATGTTCGCCGACTACAGCCCCGGGCTCGGTGACGACCGCGCCCTGTACTCCGCCGTGTCCGGTGTCGTCGGGCTGCGCGGCGGATGGTACGGCGAGCGGTGGAGCATCCTCCGCCAGATCCGCGCGGTGAACCACGTGCTGTCCGGCAAGCCCGCCGACGGCAAGCCCCTGCCCGGACTGGCCCGCATCGGCGCCCTCACGGACGGCTGGACCAGCGAGGAGCACACGGTCCCGGCGATCGGCATGGTGTGGCCGCCGGTCCTGGGCGCCCTGCGGGCGCTGATGTACCGGGCCGCCTCGCCCGTACTGACCGACGATGAGCGAGAGCCGCTGCTGTTGCTGGCCGAGGCCCTGGCCGAGGGTTCGCTCGTCGAGGCCGGTGGCGCACTGCGAGAGGTCGTGCTCAGCGAACCGCAGGAGGAGCAGCAGCAGCGCACCGGGCAGGTGCTGCGCCGGGCCGGGCGCACGGTGGTGATCCTCGGTTCCCGCGGTGTCGACATGCGGCGGGAGCGGGTCGAGTGGCTGGCGCTGGACCACGATCCGTCCGGTGCGTTCGGCGCGGTCGCGCACTTCGCGCTGGAGCAGGAGACCACGTACGCCCCGACGATCTCGGCCGGGGACCTCGCCGCCGTCACCCGCCTGATCCGCGACAAGGGTGCCGCTCCCTGGCAGCCGGCGGCGCCTGAGGGGCTTCAGGCGGCGACCGGCGGCGCGCTGGGCCCGCTGCAGTCCACCGTGTTGCTCGCCGGGCTGCCGCAGGCGCCCGGCACCGAGGCCCTCGCCGCCATCGGGCTGAAGCCCCGGCAGCGGGATTTCGGCGCGGCGCTGCTGCAGGGCCTGGGCGTGGAACGGCGGGCGGCGCTGATGGGCGCGCTGCTGCCGCAAGACCCCGCCGCCCTGTGGACCAGGGGACCGGACACGGAGGCCGCGGGACGCGCGTGGACCGAGCAGTTCGGCTCGCTGGTCCGGTTGCCGGAGGAGCTCAGCGCCGAGCTGTCCGGTATGGGCGCCGGAGGCGCCGGGGACGTGCTCAACCCGTCCCTCACACCGTGGCTGAGCCGCACCACGGTCCTGCGTCCGGACAAGGACGGGGACCTCGTCCCGGAGGACCCCCAGGCGATGCCGAACAGCTACGCCCTGACGGGTGCCGTCGGCGCGCTGTCCGCACTGGCGTACGTCCTGCCGTACGGCCATCCGTTGCGTGCCGTCCTGCCGGAGGGCCTCGCCGCGGTGCGGCGCCGGATGTCCGACCCGGAGCTGATGCTCGGCCTGGACGTGGAGTACACGGAGAAGGGCAGCCCCACCGCCGTGGAGCTGCGCAAGGTGTACGGGCTGCCCGCGACCGGCGGGGCGGACGCGTACGGCACGACCCGGGTCGGGGAGGCGCTCGCCCTGCGCCCCTCGTACCACGACACGGAGACCGTCCTGGTCCGGCCGGCCGGGCTGACCGGGCCCGACGACGCGGTGTTCGGGCTCCTGGAAGGCCTGGTGGGTCCGCAGCGCGGCCACGGCCTGCGCATGCTGCGCACGCTCCTCGGCGAGGAGCTGGGCCGCGCGGTCGCAGCCGGCACCGAGGGCCCCACGAGGTACGCCCAGGACCCGGCGGTCAGCGTGCCCGCGCTCGTCACCGAGGTGGCCGCCACGCACGGGCTGGGCGAGGACGCGGCGGCGCTCTACCTGCAGTTGCTGGCCCTGCCGGATCCGACGGACCGCAACTGCGCCCACTGGACGGGCTGGAAGCCCGCGCGCCTGAAGAAGGCCCGTGCCGAACTGGCCGCGACCGACCTGGTGATGGAGGCCAAGCGGCCGCGCGCCGGGCGGACCCTGTTCCTGCCGGGCGGCTGGCGCGATCTGAAGTCGCCCGCGCTGCCGGTGGAGACCTGGAAGGAGGGGCTGTACCCGATTCCGGGCCACCAGCGCGCGATACCCCTGGTCCCGGTTCCCGAGCTGTTCACGCGCGCCTGGACCCGCGTCCGGAAGGGCGACGCCCCGGCGTACGAACAGCTCACCACCCGCGCGAACCGAGGGGGACGACGCCGATGACGTCCACCGCGCCGGGCTCCGCGCGGCCGGGCTCCACCGCGCCGGGGTCCATGCGACCGGGGTCCGCCGGGCCGGGGTCCGCCGGGCGGGGGTCCGCCAGGCCGGGGTCCACTGGACAGGACTCCACCGGACGGGACTCCACCACGCCCAGATCCATGAGGCCGAGATGGACCGGGCCCGGCTCCACCGGGCGAGACTCGACCGCGCCCAGGCCCATCGAGCCGAGCTCCACCGCACCGGCGTCCACCGGGCCGAGCTCCACCCCATCAGGCTCCACCGCGCCGGGGTCCAACGGGCTGGGCTCCACTGGGCAGGACTCCACCGGTCAGGGCTCCACCGCGTCGGCGTCCACCGGGCCGGCGTCCACCGGGCCGGAACCCACCGCGCCGGGGTCCTTCGAGCCGGAATCCGCCGCGCCGGCGTGCAAGGGGCCCGAATCCGCCAGGCCGGGCTCCGCCGGGCCGGGCTCCGCCGCGCCGGACTCCTCCGCGTCGGACTCCTCCGCGTCGGCGTCCGCCCGCCCCCGTTCCTGGGCCGCCCACCCTCCGTTCCCGGCCCCCCCGGCCGCCGGCCGCCCTGCTCTCGCCGCGCCGTCCGGCCGCGTGCCCCCTCCGACCTCCTCCAGCAGCGCCTCGAAGGAATCCCGCCGATGACCACCGCACTCGCGCCCGACGCGACCCGTCAGATCGTCCCGCCCGAGGACCGGTACGCCGTCGAACTGGCCTTCCTCGCCGCCCACGACTCCGGTCCCCGGCCGCCCGCGTGGCGGCTCACGCCCCGGGCCGTCGTCACCTTCGTCATGGGCAGCGGCGGCCGGGCGCTGCGGCTGCCCGACGCCGCCGAGGCGCCGGAGGGCGTGCCGCGTCGGCTGGAGATCACCAGTAAGTTCGTCGGCGACCGCGCGTTGGTCGAGCGGTGTGTCGTGACGCTGGCCGGTGAGCGGGGCCTGCTGCTGGTCGGCGAGCCCGGCACGGCCAAGTCCATGCTGTCGGAGCTGTTGTCGGCCGCCGTGTGCGGTACCAGCGGACTGGTCGTGCAGGGAACGGCCGGTACCACCGAGGACCAGCTCAAGTACGGCTGGAACTACGCCCTGTTGCTCGCGCAGGGGCCCAGCCGGCAGGCACTCGTTCCGTCGCCGGTGCTCACCGCGATGACCCGGGGTGCGATCGCCCGCGTCGAGGAGGTCACCCGCTGTCTGCCCGAGGTGCAGGACTCCCTGGTGTCGCTGCTGTCGGAGCGGCGCATCGCCGTACCCGAACTGGCGGGCGGCGAGGACGCGTTGGCGCACGCGGCGCCGGGGTTCAATCTCATCGCCACCGCCAACCTGCGGGACAAGGGCGTCTCGGAGATGTCGGCCGCGCTCAAGCGCCGCTTCAACTTCGAGACGGTCGGCCCCATCGCGGACCTCGACGCCGAGACGGCACTGGTGCGCGGCCAGGCCCGGGCGTCGGTGGAACGGGCGGGTGCGCCCTTCCAGGTGGACGACGCCGTCCTGGAGGCCCTGGTCACCGTCTTCCGTGATCTGCGGGAGAGCCGGTCGGCGGAGGGCTGGGAGGTGGAGCGGCCGTCCACGGTGATGAGCACCGCGGAGGCCGTGTCCGTGGCGGGCGCGCTGGGGCTGGCCGCGGCGTATTTCCCGGGTGACCGGGACGTGCTGGGGCTGCTGCCCGGCCATCTGCTCGGCGTCGTACGCAAGGACGACCCGGCGGACGCGGCGCGGCTGCGCGGCTACTGGGACGGCCCGGTCCGGCGCCGCGCCGAGCAGGGTTCGGCCACCTGGCGCACACTGTGGGACCTGCGCACGGTCCTGGAGGGCTGACGGCCGTGTCCCCTGTCTCTCCACTCGCCGCGTCGGCCGTGCCGGAGCCCGGCCCCGACGCGGGCTCCGCGGCTGTGGCCGGTCCGGGGGTCGCCTCTTCGGCCATCGCCGATTCCGACGCGGACTCCACGGCCATCGCCGGTCCCGAGGCGGACTCCACGGCCATCGCCGATCCCGACGCGGACTCCACGGCCATCGCCGATCCCGACGCGGACTCCACGGCCATCGCCGATCCCGACGCGGACTCCACGGCCATCGCCGATCCCGACGCGGGCTCCTCGGCCATCGCCGGTCCCGAGGCGGACTCCGCGACGGTCGCCGGTCCCGAGGCGGACTCTGTGGCCGTCACTGGCCCGGAGACCGGCGTTGCGGCTTTCGCCGATCCGGAAACCGCCATAGCCGCCCTGACCGACCCCGGCGTGCCCTGTCTCATCGGAGTACGGCACCACTCGCCCTCCCTCGCCGCGGCCGTGCCCGCGCTGCTGGACGCGGCCCGGCCGGAGGTGCTGCTGGTCGAGCTCCCCGCCGAGATGCAGGACTGGCTGCCCTGGCTCGCCCACGAGGAGACCAGGGCTCCGGTCGCCCTCGCCGCCGCGCCAGGGGACGGGACCGGGGGCCCGGCGTTCTATCCCTTCGCGGACTTCTCTCCGGAACTGGTGGCCGTGCGCTGGGCGGCGCGGCATGGGGTACCGGTGACCGCATGCGATCTGCCGCTGGCGGACCGGGCCTGGACGGGGGCGCCTGGGCCGGACCGGGAGACGGAAGTACGGGAGTTGGAGACCGACGGGTACGCCGGGACGCCCACCACCCCGACCCCGCACGCGGCCGAGCTGCCCGGAACGCCCGGCGCCCCTGCGGTCACGGTCAGTGAGTCCGTCGTCGGGTCTGCCGCGGCCGGGCTCACCTCGGTCCTGCGTTCTCGGCTCACCGGCCGCCCAGGTGACGACCTGTGGGACCGGCTCGTCGAGGCCACCGCTCCCGGTTCTCCGCCGGAGGCACTGCGGCGGGCCGCGCTGTTGACGGGGTGGGCGCTGCGGGAGGAGGCGTCGGCCTCGGGCGGGGTGCCGGAGCTGGACCTGCGGCGCGAGCGATGGATGCGATCGTGCCTCGCCGCGGCCACGGCGAACGGGGAGCGCGCCGCCGTGCTCGTCGGCGCCTTCCACGCCCCGGCGCTCCTGGAACCGGCCGGCGGCGAAGACGCCGTGGCGGCGGCGCGGGCTCCCGCTGCCGGGACAGCCCAGGGCCCCGCCCCGGAGTGGACGACCTCCCTCATCCCCTACAGCTACGCCCTGCTCGACGAGCGCTCCGGCTATCCGGCCGGCATCCGTGACCCGGAGTGGCAGCACCTGGTGCTGGACGCGGCCGGTGACCCGGTCGCGCTGGAGGACGCGTTGACGCGGGCCGCCGTGCGGGTGTGCGCCGAGTTGCGGGCGCTGGGCCATCCCTCCGGGCCCGCCGACGCACGGGAGATCTCGCGGCTGGCCGGTGATCTCGCCCGGCTGCGGGGGCTGCCCGCGGCGGGGCGGGGTGAGCTGGTCGAGGCGGTGCAGACGGTGCTCGCGCAGGGCGAGCCGTACGGCCGGGGCCGGGCCGTGGCCCGGGCGATGGAGAGAGTGCTCGTCGGGACGCGCACCGGCCGCCCGGCCCCGGACGCGCCGCGCTGCGGACTGGCCCCGGCGGTCGAGGCGGAACTCGCCGAGCTGGGGCTGCCCGGCCCGGCGGACTCGGGTCAGGGGGCCGCGCGGGACCTGCGCCTGGACCCGCTCCGCTCGGAACTGGACCGCCGCCGTGAACTCCTGCTGCGGCGCCTGGCCGTGTGCGCGGTGCCGTACGGCGAGCCGAAGGCGGTCGCCGGCACGGGCGGAGCCGACGCGCTCACCTCGCGCTGGGAGGTGCGCTGGACACCGGCCACCGCGGCCATGCTGACCGCGGCCGGCCTGCGCGGAGTCACGCCGGCGCAGGCCGCCGAGGGTGTGCTGCGGGAAGACCGACGCGTCGAGCGCGACGAGGGCGGCCCCACGGCGGCGCAGACCCTGCGGGGGCTGCAACAGGCGGCGGAATGCGGCCTGCCCGAGCTCGCGGACGAGCGGCTGGCCGACACCGCCGAGGTGCTGCCGACCTCCGGCACACTGCCCGAACTCCTTGCGGGTCTCGCCCTGTTGGACCGGCTGCGGGCCGGGCACATCCCCGGACTCGGCAGGGACGAGGAACGCAGGGTGCGGGCGGCCGCCGTAGCCGGACTGCTGACCGCCGCCGCGGTGCGCCAGGTCGACGGGCTCACCGGCTCCGAGGACCCGGCCGCCGCACACGCCCTGCTGGAACTCGCCCACCGCGCCGACGCGCTGGGCGGCATACGGCTCACCGACGCGCTCGCCCGGCTGGCGGCAGACGGTTCCCCGCTGATGCGGGGCGCCGCCGGAGCCGTACGGGTGCTGCTGGGCCACGAGGAGGCACAGGCGTTCGGCGACCGGGTCGCCTCCTGGGTGGATGGTGCCTGCGATGCCGGGTCCCGGGCGGCGCTCACCGCGCGGCTGACCGGTCTGCTGAGCGCGGCCGGTCCGCTGCTGGAGTCGGCGGCGCCCGCGCTGGAACCGCTGCTGCGCCGGATCGCCGAGTTGTCCGACCGGGACTTCCTCGACCGGCTGCCGGCGCTGCGCGGCGGCTTCGACACGCTCAGCCCGGCCGCCCGCGACCGGCTGCTGGCCACCGTCGAGCAGCGTCTGGGCGGAGAGCGTCCGGACGACACCGGCGGCGTCGATCCCGCGACCCTCGCCGCGTGGACCCGCGCCGACCTCGCGGCCCGCGAGACCCTGGCCGCCTTGGGACTCCTCCCGCCAAACCGGTCCGCCGAGACCACCGAGGCCCTCGAGGCCGGCGCCGTGACGAACACCGAGGATTCCGCGCCGCCCCTCCCCCTCGGCATCACTGAGGGCCACCATCAGCTCGCCCCGGCCGACCGATGGCGTCTGGTACTGGGCCGCAGGAGCAGGCAACTGCCCGGCCCGGCGCGGCGCCTGGCGACCGCTCTGGACGAGTTGTACGGCAGTGGACACGGCGAGGGCAGCCGTGGAGATCTCTCCGGCCGGGGCGGCGCAGGATCCGGTGGCGGGCGCGGTGCGCCGTACCCCGGGGTGCGGGAGTGGTCCGAGGAGCTGGCGGCGCTGTTCGGCCCGGGTATCCGGGAGGAGGTGCTGGCGGCGGCTGCGGCGTCCGGCCGGCCGGACGTGTTCCCCGAGCTGGATCCGGACAGCGTACGGCCGTCGGTCGACCTGCTGCGCTCGGTGCTGCGGCACGCCGGCGGCCTGCCCGAGGCCCGGCTGGCGGCGTTGCGTCCGCTGGTGCGGCGCCTGGTGGACGCCCTGACCCGGCAGCTGGCGACCCGGCTGCGCCCCGCGCTGCACGGCACCGCTCTGCCCCGCCCGGGCCGACGCGCCGGCGGCGGCCTCGACCTGCCCCGCACCCTGCGGGCGAACCTGGCCACCGCCCGCAGGATGCCGGACGGCACGGTCCGGGTCGTACCCGAACGGCCCGTCTTCCGCAGTCGCGCCCGGCGTTCGGCCGACTGGCGACTGATCCTGGTCACCGACGTGTCGGGGTCCATGGAGCCGTCCACGATCTGGGCGGCGCTCACCGCCTCGGTGCTGGCCGGGGTGCCCACCCTGTCCACGCACTTCCTGGCCTTCTCCACCGAGGTGATCGACCTGACCGACCATGTCGCGGATCCGCTCTCCCTCCTCCTGGAGGTCAGGGTCGGCGGCGGCACCCATATCGCCGCCGGGCTGCGGCACGCACGCGAACTGGTGACCGTGCCCTCGCGCACGCTCGTCGTGGTCGTCAGCGACTTCGAGGAGGGCTACCCGGTCGGCGGGCTGCTCGCCGAGGTCCGCGCCCTGGTCGGTGCCGGCTGTCATGTGCTGGGCTGCGCGAGCCTCGACGACGCGGGCCGCCCCCGCTACTCCACCGGCGTGGCGGGCCAGTTGGTCTCGGCGGGCATGCCCGTGGCCGCTCTCAGTCCGCTCGAACTCGCCCGCTGGGTAGGGGAGAAGATCGCATGAGCCAGGACATGAGGCAGGACACGAGCCAGGGCATGCCGCAGGGTATGAGGCCGGATCTGCCGTCGGTCGCCCCGTCCGTGACCGCCGGACTCGTCGCGGCGCTGTCGCCCCGGCTGCGCAAGCGCCTCGACGCGGGCATCGCCAAGCTGGCGGACCGGCCCACCGTGCGTGACGGCGACACGGTGCGCATCGCCGTCGACGACGACACCGACCTAGAACTGCACGCCCCTGCCGGCACGGTGACCAGCGCCGACGGCATCCGCTGCGGCTGCCTGCTGGCCCCGGACTGTCTCCACCGTGCGGCGGCCGCCTCGTCGGCCCCGATCGCGGACGACACCGACTCCGAGGTGCGCGAGCGGGATTCGGCCCCCGCCACGCAGGAAGCGGTCGCTTGTCCGGAATCGGCTCCCGCCACCCACGGACCAAGGGGCACGGACACAGCCGGCGTCGCGACGACAGATCTCGCCACACAGACGGCCGGCCCCGCACCCGAACAGGGCGAGTCCGAGTCGGCCGATGCCGCGCAGCGCTCCGCCGCCCTCGCGCTTCGCGCCGCCGCGGCCGCCGTACTCGAAGCCGGTGCGGACGGGGCGGGCGCGGTGCCGCAGGCGGAGCTGCTGCGGGCCGCGCACACGGCGCGGCTCG
>NZ_JBEPBF010000147.1:0-24736 GCF_040298985.1 Streptomyces sp. NPDC001093
GCTACCTCGCCGGCCTCCACCTCCGTGCCTCGATGATCTGGATCAACGACCTCCTGAAGGCAACTACCTGATCACAACATCACACAGGCCCTAGGGCTATGGCGACCCAGGCGCGGATGCGGGTGTTGCTGTCGTCCGCAAGGCGAAAGATCTTTGGCAAGGCCCCAGGTTGACGGAGGAATCCGAGGGAACTGAGTGCGGAGACACGTACTTGAGTGGACGGATCAGCCAGCAGGCCAACCAGCACGTCCACGGCCACCGGGTTCTTACCGTGACTGCCGAGCGTGCCTACGACCGTGGACCGGGTCCGCTCCTCGGGGTCCTGGGCTGCCTGCATCAGCAGCGGAAGATCGGCGGGCTCGGGTACGTACCCGAGCAGCCAAATGGCTGCCCTTCGCGGGTCGTTGTCGGGCGCCTCAGCCCATGACACAAGGATGGAGCGTGCAGCAACGGGGTCCTCTCGTGCGAATACGGAGAGCGTTGTCGTGAGGTCGTCCTGGTCGTCACCCAGGTCGCGGGAGTGGGCACGCAACAGGGTGGCCGGAGCAACGCGGCCGGCCGTCTTGGCGAGTATGCGGGCCAGCACGCAGCGGCCGTACCAGTTTCCCGCTTGCAACGCAGCCTCCAGATGCGCCTCCAAGCGAGGAATCAGCGCTGTCTGCTGCGCGGCTACGAGCTGCTCTTCCATGCCGTGGAGGGCATCGAGATCGCAATCCGGATCTGCAAGGCCGACCGCGAGGTCGTCAAGGAGCGCGCTGAGATCATTGGCCGACCGCTGGTCCGCCACGCTGTCCCCCTCATGAGCTTCCCCAGCGATGCCGAGTCCCCCGGGGCAACCTCCTGGCGTCGCCACCACCTGAGCCAGCGATGTGGGGAATGTCGGAGAGCATATCTGTCCCTTTCCTGGGCTCTGTCCGCAGTTCCGTGAAGGCCATCAGATTGGCCATGGAAGGACTGTGAGCTCCGGCCACTCGTTCTTCCAACGGTCCGCCTTGGTCTCATAGACCTCCCGCGGGGCAAGGACCGGGTTGGGTCGAACGACAAGGTTGAACACGTCGGAGAGCCCGTGAGGCGCATAGACGCGCCATTCTCCATCGGGTTCCAGCCGGACGCCCAGACAGCACGTCGTCGCCGCGAAGCAGTCGATCGCGGACTCTGTGGACTCGTGCGGCGGACAGGGCACCCCGAACTTCCGCTCATACCAAAGATGCACGCGGGCCTCGTTGCGGATCTCCACCCCGGCCGGTAGCCCGGCGAACACCTCCTGCCCTGCCTTGATCACGGCGTCCTCCGCCTTCCAGGACAGGTCGGTGCCGTCGAAGTAGAAGATGTCGTAGTCCTTGATGCCGCTGGTCGGGGGCCTGCCGTTGACCACGTTCCACACCGTCTGGAACAGGCAGCCCGCCGTCACATACCAGCCGGGCAGCTCCAACGTCGCCGCCCTGGTCATTACGTCCGCCAGGACCTCGTTCTGGGAGAGAACGGACCGCAAGCCATCGAGTTGCTCAACGAGCGGGAGTCGACCAAGCATCCGCACTCCTTATCACGATCAGTCGCTCTCACAAGGCGCGTTGGCCGCGAGCAGGCGCCCCAGTCCGAAGGGCGAGCAAGGTCAGGGGTTCTGAGCGGTCCGGAACGCGAGATACCGGCTGAAGGCTCCGGCCGGCGCCCCGGGGTGACGGTGCGCGGCTCGGTCGCCAGCCCCAGCGCCTCGCAGACCTCAGCGGCCACGATCTCGTTGTAGAGCGCGGAGGCGGCGACGGTGTTCTCGTGCAGGGCCGTGGTGTGGATCGAGCCCCACTTCCCGTCCAGGCGCTGCCCCTTCACGGACACAAGCAGATGGTCATGGAGCAAGGGTCGCCCGGAGCGTGCCTCGCAGTGGCGGAAGCGGGCGGCGACCAGACCGCCGGGCGGCCGCACCCGGTAGATGCCGTCCTTGCCGTACCGGATCACCGCCGCTTCGTCCTCGATCCACTCCAGCACCCGCTCGATCGCGCGCTCGTGCGCGGCCTCGATCACCCGCCGGGTCTCTTCATCTCCCAGCGCCCACAACAGGTAGATCGTCGGCTGCGGCCGGAAGACGAAGTCGACACCGGTCACCGTCACCCGGCGTCCCAGGACACCGGCCTTGAACGCCTTCTTCGGGGAGTCGTCCTTGGGCCGTTGCAGGACCGTACTACCTGCTCTTGATCTGTACGCGCTTGATGTTCACCGGCAGCCTCGGAAAGCCGTCTCCCGGCCCGTTCTGGTCGTCCTCGCCGCCCGCCGCGATCCTCTGGAGCACGTCAAGGCCCGCGGTGACTTTGCCGAACGGCGTGTAGGCGGGCGAGAGTTTGGTGTCCTTCCAGACGAAGAAGAACTGGCTTCCGTTGGTGTTGGGCCCAGCGTTGGCCATCGCCACCGTCCCGGCGGGATAGGTCGCCCCGGTCAAGTTCTCGTCGGGGAAGGAGTAGCCCGGTCCGCCGCTCCCGGTGCCGGTCGGGTCGCCGCACTGGAGCACGTAGATGCGCGCGGTGGTGAGCCGGTGGCAGTGTGAGCGGTCGAAGTAGTCGCGCCGGGCGAGGAACTTGAAGGAGTACGTGGTGCAGGGAGCCTTGTCGGTCAGTGCCCGGAAGGTGATCGCGCCCTGGCCGGTGCGCAGCGTCGCGCTGTACGGCTTGGCGGCCTTCACCGGGTCGAAGAGCGGTATCCCCTTGAAGTTGTCTGCGGGAACGGCCGGCGTGTAGGTGCAGGCGGCCGACGGCGCGGCAGAGGGCGGATTGTCGGCTGCGGCCTGCGTCGCAGTGCCGAGGAGGAGCAGGGCGGAGGCGGCGAGCAGCGCGCTTGGCTTACGGAGCACGAGACGGTTCCCTTCGGGTCAGCACCGTATGGGTATGTCATGGACGCCTCATCCTGCCCGCTCCGTCGCCCGGGTGAAACCCCTGCGGACGCCACTGCAAGCCGAGCGCGTGGAACAGCTCGCGGCGCAGGTCGCGGGTGGAGGGCCGGGCCCGGAACGGTCGGCGGGTTCAGCCCTGCAGCGTGCCTCCGGCCGGGTGGACGGTCTTGGGGTGCCTGGTGCCGTGCCGGTGGTCGGTGAGCGCGGCCAGCAGCTCGGAGGGTTCGGGCTGCTGGTGCTCGCTGAGTATTCGAGGTGTTCCACACCGAGGTCAACGCGGATGCCTTCGCGCTCCGGCGGGGTGCCGGTCTCCTTGCCGATCGGGTGACGCCTGCTGACGGCGGTATGCCAGCCGTAGCGCTCGTCCATACGAGGGCGGGCGCGCCGGATCCGCTCAGCGTCACGGCCGCGGCGAGCACGTCGCCCTCCGGGCGCTGCACCCGGACGTCCAGCGCCTCGGCCAGGCCTGCGCCGACCAGGACGTCGGCGACGCGCTGCAGGTACGGCTGGACCTGACGGGCGCGCAGTTCTGTGGCGGCGCTGGCAAGGGCGGTGGTTGCACCGCGGTCGGGTAGCCGAGACGGGTGGCGGCCTCCTCGGGGGTCGGGTCCGGTTCGGCCTGCACCAGGTCGGCGATCCGCTCCCCGCGCCGCCGGGGCAGGGCCCGCGCGGCCGCGGCGTAGAACAGGCCCAGGCACTCCTGGACCGTTGCGAGGGTCACCGCCGGGTCCTCGTCGAGCAGGTCGCCGACCCGGGCGGAGATCTCGTGAAGCTGCCGCCGCGACCGCCGGCGCTGGATCCGTACAAGGCGGTGATCGACGGGGCCCTGCGGGCGGACCTGGATGCGCCGCGCAAGCAGCGGCACACGGTCACGCGGATCTTCCACCGTCTCGTCGAGGAGCACTGCGCCGATGTCTCCTACCAGATGGTCCGGCGCCACGTCGCGGACCGGAAGCCGAAGATCCTGGTGGAGTCGAGCAAGGCTCCGATCGAAGCGTTCGTTCCGCAGACCCACCAACCCGGCATGGAGGCCGAGTTCGACTTCGGTGACGTCAGCGTGCGGCTCGCCGGCGAGCTGGTGACCTGCTACCTGTTCTCCTTCCGGCTGTCGTACTCGGGCAAGGCGGTCCACCGCGTTTTCGCTTCCTGCGGTCAGGAAGCCTTCTTCGAAGGGCACGCGCACACCCTGCGGATGGTGGGCGGTGTCCCCCGCAAAGGTCCGCTACGACTGTGAGGATGATCAGGTGCCGCTCCGAGCGGTGGCCTGACTCGCGCCACGACTGGCCTCGTGCCCTGAGTGTTGATCTGCCGGTCATTGCCCGGGGCGCCAGCTGCCGCCGGGTAGGGGATGTGTCCCGATAGGGGCCTTCGCGACAGGCACCGTCACAGTCTTGACCTCCCCGGCCCGGCGACGGCCACTGGTTCCGAGGCGATCAGGAGACAGAGGACCTTGCCCAGCATCAGCCAGCCCGCTGCCCCGTGTCACCTCCCGGCCTACGCCGCGGAGGAGGTCCTGCTCGGCGTCGACACCCGCAAGGATGTCCATGCGGCGGCTGTAGTTACCGTCCTCGGCGTCACCTTGGGCGGCCGCACCTTCCCGGCAACCACCGAGGGGTATCGCCAACTCGTCGCCTGGGCCGGCTCGTTCGGCACCGTGCGACGAGCTGGGGTGGAGTGCACCGGATCCTACGGCGCCGCGCTGGCCTGCCATTTGCGCGCCGAGGGCATCGAGGTGACCGAGGTCAATCAGCCCGATAAGGCCGTACGCCGGCCTCGCGGCAAGACCGACGCCATCGACGCCGAGGCGGCGGCCCGCGCAGTGCTGCCCGACCACGCGACCACGACCGCGAAGGCGAGCGACGGGCCAGCGGAGACGTTACGGCTGCTCAAGCCGGCGAAGGGTTCTGCGATCAAGTCCCGGACCCAAGCCTTCAATCAGCTCACGAGCGTCCTGGTCTCGGCCGATGCAATTCTGCGCGAGTCGCTGGCCGGGCTGAGCAACCCACGCCTGTTCAAGCGGTGCGCCGAGCTGGGCGACTCGGAGGCCGCGGGGCCGGCAGGCACCGCCCGGCACGTCCTGAAACTGCTGGCCCGCCGCATCCAGCACCTGACCGAGGAGATCGACGACCTGAACAAGCGCATAGCCCAGGACGTCGAAGCGAGCGTCCCCGGCCTGCTCGATGTGCCAGACGTCGGCCCGGACAGCGCCGCCGCCCTCCTGGTCTCAGCTGGCGACAACCCCGAGCGCCTCACTAACGAAGCGTCCTTCGCGGCCTTGTGCGGCACCAGCCCCGTCGAGGCATCCTCCGGCAAGACCCAGCGACGCCGCCTCAACCGCGAAGGTGACCCCCAGGCCAACGCCGCCCTCTACCGGATCGTCCTCAGCCGCCTGCGCTGGGACGACCGCTCCCAGGACTACCTGCGACGACGGCTGACCGAAGGCAAGGCCCGCCGGGAGATCATCAGGTGCCTCAAGCGGTACGTCGCGCGCGAAATCTATCGGCTGATCATCCCCACAAGGACAGCTGCTGAACGCGCGGTCTCCGCTGGAGCCGTGAGGTGACATCCATAGGGGCATCAACCGAAGGCCGCCATCGCCCGGGTGCTCGGACTCAGCCGCTCAAGGGCCTGCTGCATCTGGGAACGAGGAAGTCCGGGGTACTGGTGCGTGCCCAGGGCGCCGGCTACCGGGCCGCCCCGGCCTCCTGATTGGCGGAGCGGTTCCTCGGCAGCTCCACTCCACAACCGGAGGCCTTCACCCGTCACCCGATTCAGACGGTGTCAGAGCACAAACTCGACCAACTTGCCTGGGCAGTACAGCTAACCCAGCTCCACCGCCAGCATCCCGGTCTGCCGGGAATCGGGTGTGGTGTGCGTCCAGCCTCGGTCCGAGGCGGCACTGCTCCAGCGCCGGCCGTCGAATGTCACGGATGTGGCGTGCAGCGCGGTGGCGTGGCAGAGCAGCCACAAGGCGAGGGACCAGCCTGTGGAAGCCTGCTCGGTCGCAATCGGGAAGCTGACGCTGTCGCCGCCGGTCGCGGGCAGGGCGACCGGCGCGTCGCCGAACTCCCGCCGGACAGCTGCCGCGACACCGCTGCCGTCACCGGCCTCGCTCACGGCGCCCACCGCGCTGCTTGCTGTGTCGGAGGGAGCCGGATCGGCCCCACTCACCGTGCAGTTCAGCGCCGGCCCCTCCCGCCCCGTCAGCACGTCGGCCAGCGTCGCCGCCATGGCCTCATGTGATGCGTAGGCCTCCGGGTAGCCGCTGTGCTGGACTCGCTGCGCGGCGACGGTGACCGGAAGGCCGAGATAGTCGGGCACCTTGACCAGCGCGTCGAAGAACTTGCCCGACGCGTAGACGGGGTCGCGGATCTGGGCGGGACTGCCCCAGCCCTGGGAGGGGCGCTGCTGGAACAGGCCGAGGGAGTCGCGGTCCCCGTACGTCAAGTTGTGGAGTTTGGACTCCTGGATCGCGGTCGCCAGGGCGATGGTGACGGCGCGTTCCGGCAGGCGGTGCACGTGGGCCACGGCCGCGATGGTCGCGGCATGGGACGCCTGGTCCAGATCGAGCGTGACCGTCGTACCGTCCGGACCATGCGCCGTGCACTCGTCGGGAGTCGCCGAGCGGATGAACCGGACGGCGAGATAGCTCACGAGCGCCAGAACCACGCTCACCCCGATCAGTACCGCCCACGCCTTACGGCGCCCCCTCCTGCGTGCCGCCACGCCGACCCTCCTCTTACCTGGCCTCGGCTACAGTTCAGTTGCGTTGTTGCGCAACCATATAACCCTGTTGGCCGAGTCCCGGAGCGGGAGTCGAGGGGGTGGACCCGATCGAGGGGGAAAACATGACTGGTCGGCGTGGACCGGCGAAACTGGCCGTGCGGCCGGGCCGGCCGGGACGCCTGAGCGACCGGAACCTGGAGCTGGTCCTCCTGGTCGGCGCCATCCTCGTATGCTGCTACGGCTATGCGGAGACGGCCCTCGCCGTCAGCGGCAAGCTGCCGCCGAGTATGGCGCTGACATGCCTGACGGCGGCCGTGATGCCCGTGGTATGCCATGTCACCGTACGCCGGTTCGCGCCGCACGCCGATCCGCTGATCCTGCCCCTGGCCACCCTGCTCAGCGGTCTGGGTCTCGTCCTGATCCACCGCCTGGACATCGCCTACGCGTCGCATTACCACCACTCGACGGCCGCGGCATCGGGCCAGCTGATGTGGTGCGGCATCGCGGTGGCCGTGTTGGCCGCGGCGGTGGCACTGCTCACGGACCACCGCAGGCTTCAGCGCTATCCGTACGTCACCATCACCGCAGGGCTGGTCCTGCTGATGGCGCCGGCCTTCTATCCCGGCGACGTCTACGGCGCCAAGCGATGGATCTTCATCGGCCCGCTGTCCTTCCAGCCCGGCGAGTTCGTGAAGATCGTCATCGTGGTCTTCTTCGCGGGATACCTGACACTCCGCAGGGACGCCCTCGCGCTCGCCGGACGGCGTTTCCTCGGCATGTATCTCCCGCGCGGGCGGCAGCTCGGCCCCGTCGCGGCCGTATGGATCCTCAGCCTGCTCGTCCTGATCTTCGAGCGGGACCTCGGCACCTCGCTGATCTTCTTCGGCCTCTTCGTCATCATGCTGTACGTCGCCACCGAGCGCACCAGCTGGGTCGTGTTCGGCGTCGCCATGTTCGCCGTCGGCGCCTTCGTCGTCGGTTCCTTCGAACCGCACGTCCACGGCCGTGTCGTCGCCTGGCTGCACCCAATGGACATCTTCCTGCCACCCGACAAGCGCCCACCGGGCCTGGTCTCGGACCAAGCCGCCCAGGCCCTGTTCAGCTTCGGCTCCGGCGGCATCCTCGGCACCGGCCTCGGCGAAGGCCATCCCGAGCTCATCGGTTTCGCCGGGCGCAGCGACTTCATCCTGACCACGGTCGGCGAGGAACTCGGCCTGACCGGGGTCACGGTCGTCATTCTGCTCTACGCCCTGCTCGCCGAGCGCGGCCTGCGTACCGCCCTCACCGTCACCGACCCGTTCGGCAAGCTGCTCGCCGGCGGCCTGGCCTCGGCGCTCGTCCTCCAGGTCTTCGTCGTCGTGGGTGGTGTCACCGGGCTCATTCCGCTCACCGGCAAGGCGTTGCCCTTCCTCGCCCAGGGCGGCTCGTCCATGGTGGCCAACTGGCTGCTGGTCGCCATCCTGATCAAGGTCAGCGACACCGCCCGCCGCCCGCCACCAATACCGGCAGCGGACGTCAGCGCCGCCGAGACCCAGTTCGTACGGCCGTGAGTCCGGCATCCTCTTCGGCGACAGAGCGGAGGGACCGATGTTGTTCGACGTGAGCCCCCCGGACCTGCTCGTCCTGGGAATCATGATCATCCTGCTCTTCGGCCCCGACAAGCTGCCCGAGGTCATACAGAAAGTGACCGGGTTCCTCCGCAAGGTCCGCGAGTTCTCCGAGGCCGCCAAGGAAGACGTCCGCTCGGAACTGGGACCGGAGTTCAAGGACCTCGAGCTGGAGGACCTGCACCCGAAGACGTTGGTGCGCAAACACCTCCTCGGCGGCGAGGGCGACGGCCTCGGGATCGAGGAGATCCGCTCCGCCCTGGATCCGAGGGCGGAGCTGGCGGAACTGGCCGACGCGGTGAACGGCGAGCCGGGCGAATCGACCGAGCGGGCCGCGCGAACCCAGCCGACCGGGCGGGCCGGGGGTGGGTCGAGAGGAGCGGCCTCGCCGGAGCCGCCCCCCGCGCATGCCTACGATCCCGACGCCACCTGAGCCACGACGAGTGGTCAGGCGGACTGGGCTGCACCGAGCGATCAGGGACACCGCGGAGGCCCGGCCTGTCCCCTGCGGGATACGGCGGACGACCGGCCCGTCACCCGAGGGACACGGCTGTGCGCCGCCCCCATCACCCGAAGGCGAACGGGCCGCCCCTCGACGGTGGACGGAAACGCACCGGCCCCTGGCCCGAGGAGGAAAGCGTGCCCCCTCGCCCCGCGTGGCAGCCGCTGCCACACCGGCTGAGGCGGACGCCCCTCACCCTGGCGTGAACCAGCCGATGCCCGGCTCAGCTTGAGCGGACAACACCCCTTACGCCAACGTGAAGTACGCGAGGCTGCCCAGGCCCGCCCCCGAGCAGTAGATGGCGAACGGGATGAGAGTGCGGTTCTCGAAGTAGCGGACGAGGTAGCGGGTGGCGAGGTAGGCCGCCACGAAGCCGGCGACGCTGCCCGCCAGCAACGGACCGCGCAGGCCGGCGCCCTGGGATCCGAGCAGCGGGGGCAGCTTGAGCAGTGCGGCGCCGCCGATCACCGGCGTGGCGAGCAGGAAGGCGGAGCGGGCGGAGTCCTCGTGGCCCAGGTCCTTGAAGATCCCTGCGCTGATCGTGGAGCCGGACCGGCTGATGCCAGGCAAGAGGGCGAGGATCTGGGCCGCGCCGATCGTCACGGCCTGCCGGATCGTCCGGGTTATCCGCAGGTCCGACTGCTCCTCCGCCCACAGATGCTCCTCCCCGGGGGGCGGTCATGGCCCGGCCCGCCTGCGGCCGGTGCCGCCGCGCCGCAGCCGCTCGGTGACGAAGAGCACGATGCCGTTGAGCGCCAGGAAGATCGCGGTCGGGACGGGCTTCCCAAGCGTCGTGCGGAACACCTTGTCGAGCGCGACGCCGGCGACCGCGACCCGGAATGCACGCGCTGACGATCAGCCAGGCGAGCCGCTGGTCCACGGTCTCGATCCGGCGCTGGGTGACCGACGTCGCGAGGCCCCGGATCACCCGAACCCAGTCCCGCCAGAAGTAGACGACGAGCGCGAGCACGGTGGCCAGGTGGAGGCCGACCAGCTCGTTGAGGTAGCGGGACCCGTCGGCGGAGACGTCCAGGTGGTGTTTACAGTGCCCGCCCAGCAGCGCCGGGATCAGGATGCTGTCGCCATGCCGGAGACGGGGAACAGCTCGGTGACGCCTTGCAGCAGGCCGACGCCCACGGCTTCGGGGTAGGCAGGCACTCCATACCCAAATCTCATGGTTGTGCAGGAACCCGGGAGCGGTCAGGGGAGTCATTCCAGGCAGGGGGGCGACCACCAGAGAGGCATGAGGATGGCTGATCAGAGCAGCCGCCCCGCGCGGGGCGGGGCCGTCTGGCACTGGTGGTTCCTCGGCCCCTGGGCGGCGATCTGGTTCCTGGCGGACCTGCACGGCGGCGGCTACTCGTGGCACTACTTCGCGAACGGCAGCACCTTGCTGTTCTCCGGCTCCGGAGCCTGGCCGGCGGGGGGCCTGCACCTCTATGCGAACTACCCGAACCTACAGATAGGACCACTGGCCTTCCTCTGCGCCTGGGTTCTGGGGAACCTCGGCGGGGTCGTCGCCGCCCAGCTGACGATGATGAGCGTCGGCCTTCTGGTGCTGCGGCTGATCGAGCAGACGGCACTGGCCCGGCAGCCGGATCTGCGGTCGCGCCCGCAGGCCCTGCGGACGACCGTTGCGGCCGCCGGCGCGGTGTTCCTGATCGTCTGGGCATCCCTTGCGGTGCACTACAGCCATCTCGACGACGTGCTGGCGCTGCTCTTCGCGGCACTGGCGATCCGGGCGGTCCTCGCTGACGTCCCGGCACTGGCGGGACTGAGCCTGGGCCTGGCCGTGGACGCCAAGCCGTGGGCACTGGTCTTCCTGCCACTGGCTCTCGCCGTGGCCCGCACCCGACGACGGCATGTCGCGTTCTACGCCGTCGCCGCCGTGCTGCTGGCCTGGCTGCCCTTCGTCGTCGCCGACCCCGCGACGCTGGGCGCGACCCAGTATCACATCGTCAACGAACCGTCCTCGGCGCTCCGCGCGCTCGGGGTGTCGGCGGCGGGGACGCCGTCGTGGGACCGGCCGGCGCAACTCGTACTCGGCTGCGTGCTCGGGGCGGCCGCGATCCTCCGAGGGCGCTGGGTGGCGGTGCCGCTGCTCGGCATCGGCGCGCGACTCCTGCTGGATCCCGGCGTCTACGACTACTACTCGGCGGGACTCCTGCTCGGCACCTTGGTCTGGGAGGCCCTGGGGCTGCGTCGGCCCGTGCCCGTTTGGTCGCTGGTCTCCTTCAGCGCGCTCTACCTCGCCCCAAGGCTGACCAACGACGCGCACGTCCTGGGCGACCTCCGACTCTGGCTGATTCTCGCGGTGACCCTCAGCGTCCTGCTGGCTCCACGGGACTGGTGCGTCGCGCCGAAACCGAGCAAGGTCGCCGTCGGCGCCCCCCGACCTCCTCTCCAAGGCCCTTGGGTCGCCCACTCGGTCGACGCGGAAGCGAGCAGGCCGTCCGTGCATCACTGAGCATGACTGACATGAGCCAGGGCACAGGCTCTGCAACTACCGCGTTGACAGGCGGCCGTGAACCTGCTGCCCGAAGGGGGTTCGATTCCCTGCCCCGCCGACCTGATCCCGGACGCTACCGGTCTGGACGCCGTCACCAGCGTGTGCAGGGCAGCCGAGAAGCCGCGAGTCGTGTTCATCGCCGTCGAACGCCAAGGCCCGCGGTGGACGGTCGAAGCCGACGTGCTCAGCGCCCCGCAGTCCGACGTCGATGCCCGGTGTACGACGCCGTACGAGAGGCCGTCCTCCACCTGATCCGCGCCGGCTCCTCCGCCGGCCCCGTCCACCTCGTGCTGCACGACGTAGTCAGCGAAGCCAAGGCCCGCGAACCGGCCGCCGAACTGCACGCCGCCCTCAATGGCCACCTCGAACGCCCGGCCCCGCCATCCCGCTCACGCCTGACGGTGCACCCGCGCCTCAGCGACTCAGCCCCAACCAAGGTTCCACTGTGCCTCATCCCCGGGACCTCCGGTTCGAGGAAGGAGGCCCGAGAATCGGACAGCAGCGGGTCCCGGCCAGGAAGGCGACCGCCGCCGTCACCACGTCCGTAGCGGTCAGACGGGGCCCTCCTGGCCGACGGCGTGTGGGGGCCCCGAGCACCCCGGCATGCGCCCCTTCTTCGCCGCCTGAGCCTGCCGACGGCACTGTTGCGCCTGTGCATGACGGGGTTGCCGCCCGCCCTGTTCAACGTTTTCTCAACCTCTTCTCAACGTCTTCGGCAGACGTCTCGTGCAGGCTGGTCGAGGCCAGTGCCTGCTTCACTTCCATCGCTCCGGCGTCACGGGCCCCGGTCTTACGTGGAGGGGCAAACACGGCGGGTTTGTCACATGTTCAGATTCCGGCCGTTGCCGTGACAGAACTGGCGGCTACTCATGTCCGCATCGTTGCCCGCGCCATCAGTAGCAACTGGAGTTGGTTGTGACCCGCCGATCCATACGACTGGCCGCCGCCCTCGGTGTCGCCGTGAGCCTCGCCGGAGGCTCGCTCGCCGCGGCGTCGGAGCTCACCGGCTCCTCTGCCGCCCCGCGGAAGCCCGCAGCCGCCAAGCACGTCCTCCTGCTGTCCGTTGACGGTCTGCACCAGTCGGATCTGGCCTGGTACATCGCCCGACACCCCGGCTCCGCGCTGGCCAGGCTGGTGAACGGCGGCGTGCACTACACCAATGCGCACACCACCAACCCCTCGGACTCCTTTCCCGGCATGACCGCCCAGGTCACCGGCGGCGGCCCGGGTACCACCGGCATCTACTACGACGACGTGTACAACCACGCTCTGCTCCCGGCCGGCACCACCAACTGCAAGGGCGTCAAACCCGGCGCAGAGGTGGACATGACCGAGGACATGGACAAGAACAAGGCCTCCCTCGATGCCGGCCAGGGGCTGAAGAACCTGCCCGGCAGCGTCCTGCAGATGACGGGCCGGCCGCAGAGCCTGCTCGACCCGAGCAAGCTGCCCGTCGACCCCACGTCCTGCAAGCCGGTCTACCCGCACTCGTACCTGCAGGTGAACACCGTCTTCAACGTGGCCCGCAAGGCCGGCCTGCGCACCGCCTGGTCGGACAAACACATCGCCTACGACATCCTCAACGGCCCTTCGGGCACGGGCATCCAGGACCAGTTCTCCCCGGAGATCAACAGCGACGCAGGCGGCTACGCGGCCGGGAACGACTGGACCACCGACAACAAGGCGACCGAGCAGTACGACGGGTACAAGGTCAAGGCCGTCCTCAACGAGATCGACGGCTACGACCACTCCGGCACCCACAAGGTCGGCATCCCGGCGGTCTTCGGCATGAACTTCCAGTCGGTCTCCACCGCGCAGAAGCTGCCCTCCTCCGAGGGCCTCAAGGGCGGCTACGCCTCCAAGGGCGTCCCCGGCCCGCTGCTGCAGAAGAACCTCGACTACGTCAACACCGAGGTCGGCGCGATGGTCAAGGAGATCCAGACCAAGGGCCTGGCCGCGAGCACGGACATCGTTCTGTCCGCCAAGCACGGCCAGTCTCCCATCGACCCCAAGGCCCTGACCCGCGTCGACGACGGTCCGCTGCTCGACGGGCTCAACGCCGCCTGGAAGAAGAAGCACCCGGGCGCCGGCGATCTCGTCGCGCACTCCGTGGACGACGACGGCATGCTGCTGTGGCTGAACGACCGCTCCGCCAAGGCCACCTCGTTCGCCAAGCAGTACCTGCTCTCGCAGAGCGGCAAGGGCACCGACATCAACGGCAAGCCCACCAAGTCCTTCACGAAGGGCGGGCTGAGCAGGGTCTACGCGGGGAAGGAAGCGGCCACGTACTTCGGCGTCAAGCCCGGTGACGCCCGGGTCCCGGACCTGTTCGGCATCGCCGAGTACGGCGTGGTCTACACGGGCGGCACCAAGAAGATCGCCGAGCACGGCGGCGCCCACGCCGACGACCTGAACGTCCCGCTCGTCATCTCCGGCGCAGGAACCCCCGAAGGCGTGACCAAGACTGCTCAGGTCGAGACCACCCAGATCGCCCCGACGATCCTGTCCCTCCTGGGCCTGAACCCCCACGACCTGCAGGCCGTCCAGATGGACCACACCCAGGTCCTGCCGGTCCGCTGACCCCGGCAACCTGTGACCCCGGCACGGGTGGGCCGCACGCAGAACCGCGTGCGGCCCACCCGTGCATGCGTGCCGTCAAGTGCTGCATGAACTGACTACCTGACGGCAGGACACGTCCGCAGAGGCGGTGTATCGCCAGGGGTGCACCGTGGCTGACGGAGTCACTCGGATGGCACCACCACCAATGCGGTCTTCGTTGATCCGCTCAAGGCCCTGCAGGAGAGAGACAATGGCCCGCCGGGCGATGTCGTGCAGTTGCTCGATCCTCGGACGTGCCCCGTCGTCCGGCAGGAACCACGCACGCCGGCCGGCCCACCGTCCCCGCCTGCTCTCCGGCCAGCCGACTGTGTCGTTGCTGGCGGCTCCTCGTGAAGGGCGGCTCCTCCATGGTCGCCGACCGGCTCATGGTGGCCCTCCTGCTCCGCATCAACGCCCACGCCCGGTGACGGCGGGAGCCCGGGCAGGCGGGTGCGGCACCGGATCGCGGCAGCCATCGCTTCCGGGACCGCACGCGGTTCGCGACCGACGCGAAAGCCACGGATCGTCCGGCCGCATCATCGCCACAACGCCGGGCTCTCCATCGATCGTACGGACTTCGGTCGATCGCATGGACTTTGGTCCTGGGGCGGCACGGAACGCGCTGTCACCGCGGCCCCGCGACCACCGCTTCGCAAGCTTCTGCAAAAATCGGATCATCGTTTTGTCCGGCGGACCCGTCCCGTACGAACATGTTCGCGTCACATCGGCTCAGCAGAAGGACAGCGACACATGAAGCATGCTGCACGGCCCAGATGGCTGGCGTTCGCCCTGCCAGCCGCAGCTCTGGCCGCCGCGGTACCGTTCGTCATCCCGCCTCTCGCGGGCGCCTCTTCCGCGCCGGCCACGCAGCCAGCCTCGCGCGCCGCCAGGCGGATCGACGAACGCCAGCAGGTCCTCGACGCCGTCGCCGGCCGGATCACCGAAGGGCTCTCCGAGTCCGACCGCGCGCACATACCCGGCTTCGCCGAGGTCGAGGTCGACCCCGACCACAACCACCTGCGCCTGCACTGGAAAGGCACCCCACCCCAGCGGGTCAGGCAGATCCTCGCCCATCTCCCCCACGGGGTGACCGCCGAGGTCGACTCCGCCCGCTATTCCAAGGCCGAACTCCACGCGGCCCGCATGAAGTTGCTGAACAGCCTGGCCTCAATGAAGCTGCGAGTCGAGGGGACGACGGCCCCTGTCCGCATCACCAGCATCGCACCGGCAGTGGACGGCAGCGGCCTGGAGGTCGGCTACGACAACGCCACCCGTACGGCGAGCAGGCTCCTGGCGAGTGGACACAGCAAGACGTTGCAGCAGGTCGCCACGGCGGCCGGCCGACTGGCGGGAGTGCACGTCGCCGCGATCCACCGATTGCAGAGCGTGGATCTGTCCTCCCGGCAGCATGACAGCTCCCCCTGGACCGGAGCTTCGGCGTTGAAAAACCCCCTCGGCGGCATCTGCTCCGGCTCTTACGGCGTGAAGAACGCCCAGGGCCAGTACATGCTGACGTCGGCCTACCATTGCGGCCCGGGCCCCGAAGGCCGGTGGACCACCTGGTGGGGCGGCGACCCCATCGGCACCACCGACGCCACCCAGCGCTCCCCGCAGGACGACGTGGTCGGCATCAAGCTGCCCTCACAGCGCGTGAGCGGCCGGCTCTACGACGGCCCCGCAAGCCGCACCGACGGCTACGCCAAACCCGTCATAGGCTGGGGGCACAACAACGTCGGCGACTACGTGTGCACCGACGGCGCCAACGGCGGCGTGCACTGCGGTGTGCGCATAGCCCAGACCGACATCGGCGTCACCGGGCCCAACGGCATCTACCGTCCCGATGTCGATCTCGCCTACGCCACCTCGGCCACGCCTGGCGGTGTCGCAGCCGTCAACGGCGACAGTGGCGGCCCGGTCTTCGCCAGCGTCCGCAACCACACAGCCGATGAAGCACGCGGAATCATCACCGCCCTCGACCGGACCATCACCTGCCCGCCTGCGTACAACCCCGACACCGTCCTCGACGGTCATCGCAGGAAACCCTGGTGCCTGGCCGGCGTCTACTACGTACCCATTGGACAGACGCTCCACGACATGCACTGGACCCTGGTCACCGGGTGACCACTTCGTGCCTCGTTGTCGGTGGCCAGGCCCCGTTCTACGGCCCGCGGGGGCGGGCCTTACGGGCCAGCGGCGGCCACGGAGCTGGCGCAAAGACCACCGCCGCCGCGCGCGAGCGCCTGGAGACCGTGGGCGCCGCCGACGTCGCCGCCACGCTCCAGGCGCTCGCCACACCGTTCCGCCTGCGGATCCTGGCCCGCCTCCAGGAAGGCCTCTGCGCGGCGACGGAACTCGCCGACGCCGTCGGCATGGAACAGTCCGCCTGCTCCCACCAACTGCGCCTGCTGCGCAACCTCGGCCTGGTCACGACCGAACGCCGGGGCCGCTCGGTCATCTACGCCCTCTACGACAACCATGTCGCCGACCTGCTGGAACAGGCCCTCCACCACGTCGAGCACCTGCGCCTCGGCCCGCGCGACACCCCGGCCACCACCGAGGCGGCAGCAGGGGTCCGCTGAATCTGACCCAGGAACGGTCAACACGGCAGGCTCCGGCGTGAGATGCCCGGCGTGGTGCAGCCTGGCCACCAGCACAGCGCAGACTCACCACCGCAGTGAGATCCCGATCTACGGCTCTACTGACGGCTCGGACCGAGTGGTGCGGTGTGCGGTCGTAGCGGCCCACAGCAGGGCGAGCAAGCTCGCGGCGTGCACGGGGGTCAGGGCATGGAAGACGCCGCGCTTCGGACCGACGAGGGCGAGCAGCGTTCCGGCAGCGGATCCCGCCAGCGCCAGCTGGACGCTGCGTGCGGAGACGGCGCGGGCCGCGGGTACCGCGCGCAGGATGCGCCAGGCGTCCTCCAGGCCGTCCGGACAGACCAGGTCCGCCGACCAGGATGCCTCGGCGCCCGGTGCGTCGGGGATGGCGACCGCGATGTCGGCGGCGGCCAGCGCTTCCGCATCCGCCCCGGAGACCACCAGGACGCCCTCGCCCTGGTCTCGCAGCGCACACACGCGGTCGGCGAGGCGTTCGCCCGGGGCGAGGAACTGGTCGGTCGGGGCCAGCAGGTCGTGGATGTGCTCGGCGTCGGTGAGCAGCACGTGCGCCCCGGTGGAGCGTGCCGCGGCCAGCAGCGGCACCGCGAGCGAATCCGGGCGCCCACCCTGCGGCGCCTGCCGACTGTCCAGCACCGCTGAGTCGATCACCACGGCGGAGACCGTGTCGAGGAGACGCAGCACCGACGGGTCGAGCGGTACGACGTCGCGGCGGGCCAGCTGGCGTCCGGTCGTGGCGGCGAAAGCCTCCCGGCCGTAGCGGGCGGCCCTGGGTACGGTGGCGAGCAGCGCGTCCGCCGCACGTCCAGGACTGCCCCTCAGCGCGAGGACCGCGGCGGCGGTGAGCGGGGCGAACGGGGCCAACCGTTCCTCCCACTGCTCCACCGGGCCGGATGGCCGGGCCCTGGCGCGCAGATGTCGCGTCGGCCGGGTGTGCGGTACGCAGTCCGGGCCCGAGCACAGGTCCTTCTCGCGCCGCCCCCACACCTGGTGCCGGGCGCGGATCTCGCCGAGCAGCAGCCGGTTGACCGCGTCGACTGCGGGCATGCCGATGCCGGCGCACAGTCCGTTGACGGTGGCGCCGGCCAGCGACAGCAGCACGTCGGTCTGCACCAGCCCGATGCGCCGCATCAGGCGGCGGCGCAGCTCCTGCTCCAGTTCCAGCGTGGCAACCGCTGCGGGCACCGCGCGCGGCAGCGGCGGCAGACGAAGGACCCGCTGGACGACCCCGGCGGCCACCGCCGCGCAGTCGACCAGCAACTCGGTCACCACGGCAGCTACGGGCGCGTCATCGCCCGGAGTGACCGGCTGTGCCCAGGCGAAGTCCTCATCCTGCACGCCCTGTGCCTCTTCCACCGCCTTCACCGTGTCCATGAGCCGGTCGAGGGCGACCCTGCGTTCGTCGAACGCCAGCAGGACCTGGCCGGTGACAGCGTTGACCTCGGCCCACCCCACGCCGTCCAGCCCGCGCAGTGATGTGGTCACGGCGCCGGCCAGTCGCTCCCGCCTGTGGCCACCGCGTTCGAGCCCCCGCACCTCGATGTGCGCACGTCCGTGCCCGGTCCACAGGCGTCGCGTGTGGCGCCGCGGATGAAGATCGACCAAAGTACACCCCGCGCGCACTGCCCGCCCGGATATCCCCGCGGCCGTCGAGGTCCCTTGCCGCGCGACCGACACCGCGACGCGCGCGGTCCCTCCGGCAGCTCGCAGACCAGCCCTGGTCATCCCGGCTGTCAGTCCGCCGACCGTCTTGACCGCCGCCGGCCCCACGGTCCCGGCGGTGTGGACGGCCGACCTACCCAGCGCCTCGACGCCGCCGGCTCCGGCCCGGGTCATGGTCTCAACGACTTCGCGTGCCAGGTCGGTCGACGCTGTCAGTCCCAGCATCCGGCCCAGCAGAGACAGGAATGAGGCCGCACCTCCAGTCACTCCAGTCACTCCAGTCGAGTACCCACGGGCCCTCACCCATACCGGGATGCCATACGCCGACCGCTACCGCGAACGCGTCTGCCCGCTCATAGCCAGCCGTTGCGCTTGAAGCTGCGGTGGAGCAGGAAACAGGCGGTCGCGATGACGCCGAGGACAAGGGGGTAGCCGAAGGTCCAGCGCAGTTCCGGCATGTGGTCGAAGTTCATGCCGTACACGACGCACACCATCGTGGGTACGGCGATGATCGCGGCCCAGGCAGGATGGAGTCGAGCAGGGAGGCGAAGCCGGTGATCTGCTCGGTAACGCGGGCGAGGTGGTCGGCGACGTCCCGGAAGTACGCTCGTATCTCCGGGTCGACGGAGCGCAGCGGCTTGGTGGACAGGATCTCCAGCGGGCGGGCCAGGGGGACCACCGCCCGCTTCATCTCCAGGAGTTCGCGCTTGAGCTGGTAGATACGGCCGACGTCCGCGGTCTGGGAGCCGTGCGGAGAGAAGACCTCGGTCTCGACCTCGTCGATGTCGTCCTGGATGGCGTCGGTGACGGTGAGGTAGTCGTCGACCACATGGTCGGCTATGGCGTGCAGGACGGCCGACGGGCCCTTCGCCAGCTGTTCGGGGTTGGCCCAGGTCCTCGCGCAACGGTCCCAGGGAGCCGTGGCTTCCGTGGCGGACGGTGACGACGAAGTCGGGGCCGGTGAAGACCATGATCTCGCCGGTCTCGACGACCTCGCTGGTGGCGGTCAGCTGCTCGTGCTCGACGTAGGTGACGGTCTTGAACACCGCGAACAGGACATCGCCGTAACTCTCCAACTTGGGCCGCTGATGGGCCTGTACAGCGTCCTCCACGGCGAGCGGGTGCAGGCAGAAGAGCTCGGCGACCTCGGCGAACTCCGTCTCGGTCGGCTCGTGCAGGCCAAGCCACACGAAGTCGTGGCCGTGCTTGCGTACCTGCTGGACGGCCTCCTCGACGGTGTCGGTGCCGGGCTGCCGGGCGCCGTCGCGGTAGACGACGCAGTTGACCATCGCCGAGCCGAGCGGGGAGCGGGCCGGGTGGCTGAGGTCCACGCGGCCGCGGCTCCGCCGCGTCAGGCGGGCGACTTTGCGCAGGTTGCCGACCATCGACATGCGGGACTCTCCTTCGCCGGGTCCGGACGGTGTGCCAGGAGGCGGTGAACGGTCAGGAGGGAACGGCGGTGGTCAGTGCCGCTGGCGGGCGGCGTCAGTCAGCAGATGGATCACCTCGGGGGGCAGGTCGAGGTGGTGTGCGATCCACGCCGAGTCATGACCGTGGGTGGCGAGGAGCCACGCCGTGTACAGGCTGTTCAGGCTCGGGGCGTCCGGGCCGAGCAGGAAGGGCCGGACGGTCTCCATCGGGAAGCACTCCAGGGACCGGGCGGTGAACAACCCGTCCCCCAGGTCCTGCGGCACGACCCTGTGAGGGCGTTGCTCGGCCTGCCGGTGGTGGTGCCACATGGCCGCGACCAGGATGAACGCCGCGGTCGCGGCACCCATCAGCGCACCGCCGACCACCGGCTTGTCGCGCGTGGGGGCGGTGTTGACCGCGACCGTCTCCAGTACGACGAGCGTGAGCACGCCGAGGAACGCCGCGCCCTCCCCGGTGCGGGGGTGGGGTACCGTCCGCATGACGCACACCTCCCTGTCTTCCTCTTCATCGTGTCGTGCGGAGCGGACTGCTGTCCTGGGGCTGTCAGGCCCTTTGCTCGGGGTGTCAGGCGAGCACCCGCTGCCCTGACCGGGGCGCCCGTTCGTCGTCGTCCTCGTCGTCCAGGTGCCAGTGCAGGTCGTGCACCCCGGGCTCCAGTGAGAGACGGGAGATGACCTGCTCCAGCGCGGCAGCCACGTCGCCGCTGACGGTGACGGCGGCGCGGACGCTGGTGGTGTCCTCGCCCTCGCGGCGGGCCCGCAGACCGGTCGCGGTCAGCCCGGAGGCGGTCAGGGCCTGGGCGAGCAGGGCCCGGGTATGGGTCTCGGACCCGCGCTCGCAGCGCAGGTGCACGCTGGCCCGTACCTGGGCGTCCGGGTCGCTGCCGGCGGCCGGGGCCCGGTCCAGCAGGCGTCCGGCCGGGCGCAGCAGCACGTGGATGCCGAGCACGGTCAGGGTGCCGAGTGCGGCCAGGGCGAGCCGTCCGGAGGCGGCCAGGACGCCGACCGCCGCCGAGCACCACAGGGTGGCAGCCGTGTTCAGTCCGCGCACGCCGGCGCCGTCGCGCAGGATCACCCCGCCGCCCAGGAAGCCGATCCCGGACACGACGTAGGAGGCCACCCGCGTCGGGCTGCCGGTGTCGCCCACCGCCACGCTGTACAGCACGAACAGCGTGGCGCCGGTGGCGACCAGGGCGTTGGTACGCAGGCCCGCCATGCGTGCCCGCCACTGCCGCTCGACGCCGATGAGCGCGCCGCAGGCCGCACCGGTGGCGAGCCGGATCAGGAAGTCCATTGTGGTCAGGGCATGCATGGCACACCTCCTTCAAGGTGCGGTGGTTGGTGACTTACTGGCTGACCGCGACCTGCACGATCTTGATGACCACGAGGATCATGGAGACCAGCAGGTAGGTGCGCAGCGCGCCCATGCCGATCTTCTTGCCGCTGGACATCACGGCCGGGGTGAGGCTCCCCAGCGGCGGCATCCGCCAGGCGTCCCGGCCGGTGCGGTCGATCGGGTCCTCCTTGGTGGCCGTACGCCGCCGAGTGAAGGCGTACCCGGCGGCGAGCACCCCGGCGCCCCCGCAGGCGGCCATGATGTCGACGATCGCGTCCGCGCTGATGTCCGGGAACAGGACCGACGCGGTCAGGATCACCGACAGCATGACCAGCACCCCCACCACCGCCGCGGTGAAGGCGTTGGTCCTCGGGCCGTTCACCCACGGCCCCAGAACCTGCTTGTCGTTGCACAGCAGCAGAAGGAACACGCTCGCGGACGGCAGCAGCACGCCGGCCAGAGTCTGCACGCCCTCGGTCAGCAGGCCCAGCGGCGAGCCCGGGATCAGCACGATGGTGGCCGCGGCGGCAACGAGCCCGGCGTAGACGGCATAGAAACCCTTCGCGCCGCCCACCCCCCGGTGCAGGGAGTGCTTCATGCCCAGTACGTCACCGATCGCGTACGCGGTCGACAGCGACACCGCGAACGCGCCGATGATCGAGGCGTCCAGCAGCGCGATCGCGAACAGCACCCCGGCCAGCTTGCCCGCCTTGGCTTCAAGGCCGTGCGCGACCCCGGCGGTGTCGGTGAACTGGCCGAAGCCGTGCGTCCCCGAGAACGCGGCGGCTGTGAAGCCCATCATCGCGGCAGCACCGATGACCACGATCACGATGCCGATCCACAGGTCGACCTTTTCGTAGCGCATGAACCGCGGGGTGATCCGCTTGTCGATCACGTACGACTGCTGGAAGAACAGCTGCCAGGGGGCGACCGTGGTGCCGACGATGCCGATGATCAGCAGCATCACCGTGGACAGCTGCCCGGAGCCGCCCGGCAGGTTCGGGGTGACGAAGTCGGCGGCCATCCGCGAGGCGTGCGGGTGGACCATGAAGTAGATAGGCACCAGCAGCAGCGAGGCCGCGCACAGCGTCATCGCCACCCGCTCGAAGCGGCGGAAGGATCCGGTGAACGCCGACGCGATGATGATCACGGCGGCCAGCAGCACCGCCGCCGCCTTGGGCAGGCCCAGGTAGCCGGCGGACAGCGTGATCCCGATGAACTCGGTCACCAGGGTGAGCGCGTTGAGCAGGAACAGGTCGATGACGCTGAACGCGCCCCAGAACTTCCCGAACCGCTCCAGGATCAGCCGGGCGTGGCCGACACCGGTGACGGCGCCGAGGCGGAGCACCATCTCCTGGTTGATGTACAGCACGGGCACCAGCAGGAGCAGGGTCCACAGCAGGTGGGTGCCGTAGTTCTGGCCGGCTTGGCCGTAGGTGGCGAAGGCGCCGGCGTCGTTGTCGCCGACCATCACGATCAGGCCGGGGCCGACGATCGCCAGCAGCGTCTTCAGCTTCGCCGACAGACCCCGGCGCTCGCCGTGGTCGTCCAGGCGGATGGTGCCCAGCGCGCCGTGGATGTCGCCGATGTGCGCGTCGTCGAGTACCGCCGCGCGGGGTGCGGCGACCGTGGTCACGATGGTGTCGGTCATGGTGGTGCCTCCCTGGTCCCCCGGTCCGGGGGAGGTCGGGGGCACGCGGCAGCCATCACCCCCTGCACGCCGAATGCGCGCAGGACAGCATCACCACCGGGCACAGCCGTGCCCGTGGACATGGCGCGACCGTGGTGCCGCGCAGGGGAGGTGGTGGTTACCGCGTGCCGGAAGAATGCGAGGACAAGCGGGTGCAGGGCCTACTTCGGCCCGGACTACTGCATTCCATGTCTCTCGCCTCCTTCCGGCCGGAGACGCCCGTGAACGGCGTCGTCATCGACTCGGCAAGGAGCGGCCGACCCAAGCGGGCGGCACACCCCAACTCGTCAGAGCTTTGGCACTCCACGGCGTAATCCCAGCCGTTGAACCGGGCGGGAAGCCACTTGGCCTCACCCCTTAGGCCGGGGAGAGGTGTCCTGAACCTGGGCGTCTCTCGACGTCGTGGGGTCAGTGGCCTGTGTCCGTGAAGACGCCTCACCGAACGAGGTGCCTCTTCAAACCTCCACAAGGCTACGCCCGCGCCGAGGGTGCCGCTCACCCGATTTACGGAGCCTTGACGGCACACTGACCGCATTCTCACGAAGCGCCGATGCCCCAGCGAGGATGTGTGCTTCAGCGAGTATGCGTGCTTCCTTCGCCGGTCAGGGCCGCCCGAGCGCGATCTACAGTGACACTTGGACGACACGTGCCTCGTCGGGGAAAGGGAGGCTACGGCGGCATGAGCGACCTCGACATCCGGTACGCGCGCCGCGCTGTGCGCCATGCCGCCCGGCAGCTGGCCGAGGACGCCCCGAAACTGACCGCGGGCTCCGCGGACGCGTTTCGTGCCGGGCTCGCCACCCGCACCGCCGACCTGCGCAGAGCCGCGCTCTCCGCCTGGATCACGGGCATACCCGAGGACATCATCGCCGCGGACGGGCGCCTGCCCGTGGCCGTCGTACATGGGTGGGTGGCGGCCAGGTTCTCGCCAGGACACTCCGGTGACGGGTGACCGTGGCGGACAACGCCGGTGACGGCCTGTCTTCGACAGCCCTCGGTCAAGGACCGGTCATGGATTAGGGAGGCGGGCGGGTGCGGGCGTAGTCTTTATGCGGTTTGAACAGACACCTCGTTCGGTGAGGCGTCTTCACGGACACAGGCCACTGACCCGACGACGTCGAGAGACGCCCAGGTTCAGGACAGGTCTCCCCGGCCTAAGGGGTGACCCCAAGTGGCTTCCCCGCACGGGGATCACGCCGTGGAGTGCCAAAGCTCTGACGAGTTGGGGTGTGCCGGCACCGAGCGTGCCCGGCTGCCCCTTGCCGCAGGACCGCGACACCTCATGCGCGGCCGTGACCGGGAGGAGGCGACATGGACAGTAGTCCGGGCCATAGTCGGCCCCTCTTCGTGTTGTCCGCGCCGTCCTTCCGCGGCCCGCGGTAGCTCGTTCTTCCCTGACCCATCCGGCTCGTACCCGGTGGTCCGGCCTGCGCACCGGCTTGCTCCAGGCGTGCCTGCGTGTGTCCTGGCGTACCTGTCACCGGCCGGTACGGGGAGGAAGAGCACCGCCGAGGGCCGCCCGCTGCCCCGTCGTGACGGGGCAAGGAGGTGTTCACCTTGGCTGCCCACACTCTGCTCATGTCCACCAAGGCTCGGTTCCGCAACCGCCGGGTCCACCTCGAACGCCGTGCCACCGCCACCAAAGCCGTCCGCACCTCCCTCGTCTCGCTGGCCGGCCTGATCGGCGGCCCGGTCTCCAACCAGTCGGGCGAGGAGGTCGGCCGCGTCGTCGACGTGGTCGCCCGGCTGTACGGCACGGAGCCGTACCCCCCGGTCACCGGGCTGATCCTGCGCATCGGCCGCCGGCAGACCTTCGTGGCCGCGGACGCGATCGGCAAGGTGCAGGCAGGTCACGTACAGCTGCGCACCGCCCGCGTCGACCTGCGCGACTTCTCCCGCCGCCCCGGCGAGGTGCTGCTGGCCAAGGACATCCTCGACCACCAGCTCGTCGACGTGGACGGCGTCCAGGTCACCCGGGCCGCCGACCTGTATCTCGCGCCCCTGGTCGGCCAGATCGTGCTGGTCGGCGTGGACGTCTCCCTGCCGACTCTGCTGCGCCGGCTCGGCCCGCGCCGCCGGCAGGCCCGGCCGACCCCGGAGCGGGTCCTGGACTGGCAGGCCGTCGCACCCTTCGCCGAACAGGCCACCGAGGGCCCGCCGGAGGTCCGGCTGCGCGCCTCCCG
>NZ_JBEPBF010000148.1:0-23733 GCF_040298985.1 Streptomyces sp. NPDC001093
GTTCAGGCGAAGGCCGCCTTCACGTACGGCGGATACCAGACCGAGTGATCAAGTTCGACGCACCATTCGACGTCGGAGGTTAAAGCTCAAGCTAGCGCTTGTTCGCGAACTTCCAGGCGGTGGGCAGCGCGCCCATCGCCAGGGCGGCCTTGAGGGCGTCGCCGATCAGGAACGGGGTCAGGCCGAGCGCGACGGCCCGGGAGAGGGACATGTCGCCGGCGACGGCCAGGTAGGGCACGCCCACGGCGTAGATGAGCGCCTCGCCGAGGAGCATCGTGCCCGCCATGCGCAGCGGCGAGCGGTCGGCGCCGCGCCGGGCCAGGGCGCCGACGGCCGCCGAGGCGAGGAGCATGCCCAGGATGTAGCCGAAGGAGACCGAGGCAGCACCGGAGGAGCCGCCCGCGAACCACGGCACGCCCGCGGCACCGGCGAGCGCGTACAGGGCGAGGGAGAGGAAGCCGCGGCGGGCGCCGAGCGCGGTGCCGACGAGCAGCGCGGCGAAGGTCTGGCCGGTCACCGGCACCGGGGTGCCGGGCACCGGGATCGCCACCTGGGCCGCGAGGCCGGTGAGCACGGCGCCGCCGATGACGAGGGCCGCGTCGCGGACGCGGGACGCAGGCAGCAGATCGGCGAGGACGGCGCCGGGGCGAGCGGTGACGGTGGCGGTGCTCATGGGGACTCCGCGGGTGAGTGGGCAGGTGGGAACACCGTGACGCTATACCGCGCCACTCGCGCCGATCACCGTCTCCGGTCGACAAAGGCTTGAGCGGGGCGTTGGTGGGCTTCGCACAAATGGTGTGCGCTACACCGGATTCGACGTGATACCGGTCACTGAGGTGGGGTGGCCTGCGGTACGGCGTGCCCTGCGGGGCGCCTCTGTAGGTTCCCGCCAAAGCCCCGCGGGGGACCGTCTCGCCCGTCGGTCGCCGTCTGGGCAGCGCCGGGGCGTTTTGCTAGCTTCGAACGCATGGTTGCCCAGGCCCGGTACTTCACCTCGCGTCGCTATGTCGACCTGCGACGCCAGGGCACGGCCACCTGTCGCCGCCCGGGGTAGGGGCGGGACCGCCAGGCACGCCTCTGTTTCGAACCCTTCGAGTCTCTTTCGGACCCTTCGAACTCCGAGACGTGTCGGCCCCGTTTCCCGAGGACGGTTCCCCATGCCCCGTACCGCGGCATCCACCCTTGTCTCGCCCGTTCCGCGCGCCGCCGACAGCGACCGGCGGCGCACCAGCGCCAGCGTCGTGCTGCGGTCCGTGCTGGAGCACGGGCCGGTGGCACGCAGCACCGTCGCCCGGCTGACGGGGCTGTCGCCCGCGTCGGTCACCGAGCACTGTGCCCGGCTCACCGAACTCGGCCTGATCCGCGAGTCCGCCGCGCCCCGCCGCTCGAACGGGGTCGGCCGGCCGCACGTCCCCGTCGACCTGGACGACACGGGGTTCCTGGTCGGCGGGGTGCATGTGGCCGTGCCGTACACGACGGTCGCCCTGCTGGATCTGCGCGGCCGGGTGGTGGCGCGGCGTGAGCTGAAGCATGAACGGACCGATCCCGGCTGGGTGTTGGCGCGGGCCGCCGAGGGCCTCGCGGGGCTGCTCGCCGGGGTGCCGGGCCGCCGGCCGCTGGGGGTCGGGGTGGCCGTCGGCGGCTGGGTGGACCGGGAGACCGGCACCGTGGTCGAGCACGAGCTGCTGGGCTGGCGCGAGGTGCCGGTGCGGGAGCTGCTCGGCGCCCGTACCGGCCTGCCGGTCCATGTGGACGGGCACGCACGGGCGTTGGTGCACGGGGAGCGGCTGTTCGGGCGGGCCCGGGGCAGCCGTAGCGTGCTGCATCTGTTCGTGGGCAACGTGGTCGACGCGGCCTTCGCCACCAACGACGAGGTGCACCACGGGCCGCGCTCGGCGGCCGGGTCGATCGCGCATCTGCCGGTGCCGGGCGGCACCGAACCGTGCCCGTGCGGCCGTACCGGGTGCCTGCAAGTGGAGCTGAGCGAGCGGACGCTCGGCCGGCGGGCCCGTGCGGCCGGGGTGATCGGCTCGGCCGATCCGATGCACGTGGTGGCCGCGGCGGCGGCCGGTGACGAGGTGGCCCGGCGGCTGCTGGTCGAGCGGTCCCGGACGGCCGGGTGGGCGGCCGGGCTGCTGCTGGATGTACTCAACCCGGAGACGGTCGTCGTCACCGAGGTCGGGGTCCTCCACTTCGAGGAGTGCCTGGGCGCGCTGCGGGAGGCGGCCGGAAACCGCCGTACGGCGGCGGTGCTGCCGACGAGTTTCCCGGATTCCGTGCTGGCGGTGGCGGGCGGTTCCGTGGTGCTCGACGTGCTGTTCCGTGATCCGCTGGGTGCGTCACCTGAGGGTATTTAATTCAGAAACTCGGAATGTTGACAGGAGTCGCTCATGGCCAGGAACATGCTGGTCATGAGCCACCTCACGAGCTGTCGCACCGTCTGTTGCTGACATATTGCCGCGCATGAAGCGCGTGTTTCCCGCTGCGTGAGTCTGCGTGAGTTCTCTTCCCCGGATTGCCTTCCCCGGCTTGTCTTTCCCGGCTTGTCTTTCCCGGCTTGCCTTTCCCGGATTTCTTCCCGCCTTTCCAGCCCTTTTCTCCCGGGAGTCCTCCCATGCACCGTCGTGTCTTTCTCACCTCCCTGCTGGGCGCGTCCGCCGCCGTGGGCCTCAGCGGCTGCGCCAAGGGCGATGCCGCCGCCGACACCCGGGGCGCCGCGACCAAGCCGCTCGCGGACAAGGTCCCGGCGGGCACCAGCCTGAAGATCGCCTCCTACCAGAACGTCGAGCAGCTGCAGTTCCGGCTGGCGAAGCTGCCCAGGCTGCCCTTCACCGTGTCGAGTTGGGTGAACATCGGGGCGGGCCCGGATGTCATCAACGCCTTCCGCGCGGGGTCCCTGGACCTCGCGAACAACGCGGGCATCCCGCCGATCCAGGCGCACTACCAGGGCTTCGCCGCGAAGATCGTGGCGATCGGCATCACCCGCAAGCCCAACTACCTCTTCGCCACCAAGCCCGGCAGCGACATCCGCACCGTCGACGACTTCAAGGGCAGGCGGCTCGCGTTCTCGCAGGGGCAGGCCCAGGGTGTCGTCCTGCTGCGGGCGCTCAAGAAGGCGGGCCTCGCGTACGACGAGGTGAAGCTGGTCCCGCTGACCAGCAACCAGTTCCTCACCGCGCTGCAGTCCGGGCAGGTCGACGTCGCCCCGCTCGCCAACAGCCAGGCACCGGCCTACCTCGCGCAGTACGAGCCCAGGGGCGCCCGCACCATCCCCACCGACGTCGTCGACCTGCTCAACCTGCTGTGGGCGCCGCAGTCCGTGCTGAACGATCCCGCGAAGGCCGCCGCGATCGCCGCCTACATCCCGCAGTGGGCCCGGGGCCAGGTGTGGCAGTACGAGCACCCGGACGTCTGGAACGAGGAGTTCTACGTCAGGACGCAGAACCTGACCCCGGAGCAGGCGCGCGGCATCAGCAGGCTCGCCAACAAGCCGCTGTTCCCGCCCGGTTGGGGTGAGGCGATCACGTGGGAGCAGGAGACGGCCGATCTGCTCGCCGAGGGCGGGTTCGTGAAGAGGTTCGACGTCTCCTCGCTCTTCGACCACCGCTTCGAGTCGATCGCCGCCCGGGCCGTACCCGAGGAGTACCGCAAATGACCGCCGTGACCACGACGACCACCGCCGCCGCGGCAGCGGAGGCGGAGGAGGTTCCCCAGGTCCGCAGGCGCCGCCGCCTCTCCCCCGGCCGCCGGCTGCCCGCGGCCCGGCTGATCGGCCCGACGGCGGTGCTCGTCCTGTGGGCTGCGGCCTCGGCCGCCGGAGCCCTCGACCCCGGCGCGATCCCCGCGCCCTGGACGGTACTGAGGACCGCCGGCCGGCTGTGGACCGACGGCACCCTGCCCACCGACATCCTGACCTCGCTGAGGCGGGCCGGATACGGCTTCGCGATCGGTCTGACCGCGGGCGTGCTGCTCGCGCTCGCCTCCGGGCTCAGCCGCACCGGGGAGGCGCTGATCGACGGGACCGTGCAGCTCAACCGGGCGATCCCGACGCTCGGTCTGATCCCGCTGTTCATCCTCTGGCTGGGCATCGGGGAGACCTTCAAGGTCGCCATCATCGCGATCGTCGTCTACATCCCGGTCTATCTGAACACCCATGCCGCGCTGGCCGGCATCGACAGCCGGTACGTCGAACTCGCCGAGGTGCAGGGCCTGTCCCGGCTCGCCTTCATCCGCCAGGTGGTGATCCCCGGCGCGCTGCCCGGGTTCTTCGTGGGACTCCGGCTCGGTGTGACCAGCTCCTGGCTGGGCCTGGTGGTGCTGGAGCAGATCAACGCCACCAGCGGCCTCGGCTACCTGATGTTCCAGGCGCAGAACTACGGCCAGAGCGACGTCATCCTGGTCGGCCTGCTGGTCTACGGCGTCTTCGGCCTGGTCTCCGACAGCGTGGTCCGTCTCGTCGAACGGAGGGTGCTGTCATGGCGCCGCACCTTGGACAACTGACCCGGCCCGCCGTCCGGCTCCGGGGCCTGACCCGCTCCTTCGGCGGCCGTACGGTCCTCGACGGCATCGACCTCGACCTGCCTCCCGGCCAGTTCACGGCCCTGCTCGGGCACAGCGGCTCGGGCAAGTCCACGCTGCTGCGGGCGGTCGCCGGACTCGACCACGGGGTCGCCGGCAGCGGGCGGCTCACCGCCCCGGAGCGGGTCTCGGTCGTCTTCCAGGACTCCCGGCTGCTGCCCTGGCGCCGGGTGCTGGACAACGTCCTGCTCGGCACCGACGGCAAGGACGCCGGGGAGCGCGGCCGGGCCGCCCTCGCCGAGGTCGGGCTGAAGGGCCGCGAGCGGGCCTGGCCGGGCGAGCTGTCCGGCGGTGAGGCCCAGCGGGCCGCGCTCGCCCGTTCCCTGGTCCGCGAGCCCGAACTCCTGCTGGCCGACGAGCCGTTCGGCGCGCTGGACGCGCTCACCCGGATCAGGATGCACACCCTGCTGCGCGACCTGTGGCAGCGCCACCGGCCGTCCGTCCTCCTGGTCACCCACGACGTCGACGAGGCGATCGTCCTCGCCGACCGGGTCCTCGTCCTGGACCAGGGCCGCATCTCCCTCGACCTCACCATCGACCACCCCCACCCCCGCACCTACCGCGAGCCGCTCCTGGGCGACTAC
This sequence comes from Streptomyces sp. NPDC001093, assembly GCF_040298985.1. Taxonomy (NCBI): domain Bacteria; kingdom Bacillati; phylum Actinomycetota; class Actinomycetes; order Kitasatosporales; family Streptomycetaceae; genus Streptomyces; species Streptomyces sp. NPDC001093. The sequence goes on from NZ_JBEPBF010000148.1 coordinate 5,163, forward strand.
CGCGAACACCTGCTGACCGCACTCGGCGTCACGGAGGACCACCGGTGACACGGAGAAGACTTCATCTGAACGCGTTCCTGATGAACACCGGCCACCACGAGGCATCCTGGCGGCTTCCGGAGAGCGATCCGTATGCGCACGTCGACCTCCAGCACCACGTCCGGCTCGCGCGGATCGCCGAGCGCGGGACCTTCGACTCGCTCTTCCTCGCCGACGGCCCCCAGTTGTGGGGCAACCTCGCCCAGCGCCCGGCCGGGGCCCTGGAACCGCTCACCCTGCTGACCGCGCTGGCGACGGCCACCGAGCACATCGGGCTGATCGCCACCGCGTCCACGTCCTACAACTCCCCGTACAACCTGGCCCGCAGGTTCGCCTCGCTGGACATCATCAGCGGCGGCCGGGCCGGGTGGAACATCGTCACCACGGCCGGCGTCGAGGCCGCCCGGAACTTCGGGCTCGACGCCGAGCCGGCCCACGCCGAGCGGTACGCCCGCGCGGCCGAGTTCCTCGATGTGGCGCTGAAGCTGTGGGACAGCTGGGAGGACGACGCGATCGTCGCCGACAAGGCGGCCGGTGTCTGGGGCGACGACAGGAAAATCCATCCGCCCCGGCACCAAGGGACGTACTTCAGCGTGGCCGGTGCCCTCAACGTCCCGCGCACACCGCAGGGTTACCCGCTCCTGGTGCAGGCGGGATCGAGCGAGGACGGCAAGGCCTTCGCCGCCCGGTACGCGGAGGCCGTCTTCACCGCCCAGCAGACCCTCGCCGGCGCCCAGGCCTTCTACGCCGACCTCAAGTCCCGCACGTCACAGGCGGGAAGGGACCCCGAGCACCTCAAGGTGCTGCCCGGGATCGTGCCCGTACTCGGCTCGACGGAGGCGGAGGCGAGGGCGGCGGAGCGGCTGCTGGAGGACCACATCGTGTACGACCACGGGGTGGGCCGGCTGGAGAGCCTGCTGCAACTCCCCGCCGGGACACTGGAGCTGGATGCCCCGCTGCCCGCCGGCCTGCCGCCCGAGTCCGCCGTCGAGGGGGCCAAGAGCCGCTACACGCTCGTGGTCGAGCTGGCCCGGAGCGAGCGGCTCACCGTCCGGCAGCTGATCGCGCGGCTCGGCGGCGGCCGCGGCCACCTCACCTTCGCCGGGACGCCCGAGCAGGTGGCCGACCGGATCGAGGCCTGGTTCACGCAGGGCGCCGCCGACGGCTTCAACGTCATGCCCGCCGTGCTGCCCTCCGGGCTGGAGGCGTTCGTCGAGCACGTCGTACCCCTCCTGCGCGCCCGCGGCCTGTTCCGCCACGAGTACGGCCCCCGCCACACGCTCCGGGAGCGCTACGGCCTTCCCCGCCCCGCCAACCAGCACACCGCAGCCCTCGTCTGACCTCACCTGAAAGGACCCGCCCATGTCCCTCGAGATCACCCAGATCACCGCACGCATCGGCGCCCGTGTCTCCGGCGTCGACATCACCAGGCCGCTCGCACCGGAGGAGGTCACCGCGATCCGTGAGGCCCTGAACGTCCACAAGGCGCTCGTCTTCGACGCGGACGGCCTGGACGACGCGGGCCAGCAGGCCTTCGCCCGCCACTTCGGCGACCTGACCACCGCGCACCCGACGGTCGGCGCGGTCGACGGTGCCCCGAACGTGCTGCCCGTGGACAGCGAGCGGGGCCGGGCCAACCACTGGCACACCGACGTGACCTTCGTGCTCAACCCGCCGCAGGCCAGCACCCTGCGCTCGATCACGATCCCGCCGTACGGCGGCGAGACCCTGATCGCCAACGCGGCCGCCGCCTACCGGGACCTGCCCGAGCCGCTGCGCCGCCTCGCCGACACCCTGTGGGCCGAGCACACCAACGACTACGACTACGCCGTACCGGACGAGGAGATCGACGAGGAGAAGGCCGCCCAGCGCGCCGAGTTCACGTCCATCACGTACCGCACGGCCCACCCGGTGGTCCGTGTCCATCCGCTGACCGGGGAACGCGGGCTGTTCGTCGGCGGGTTCGCACAGCGGATCGTGGGCCTGTCCGTCGGGGAGTCCCGCACGGTCCTGGACCTGTTGCAGGCCTACGTCACCCGCCCGGAGAACATCCTGCGCCACCGCTGGGCGGAGAACGAGCTGGTGCTCTTCGACAACCGGATCACCCAGCACTACGCCATCGACAACTACGACGGACGGCCGCGCCGGCTGCACCGGGTGACCGTCGCCGGTGACGTCCCGGTCGGCATCGAGGGCAAGGAGAGCTACTCGGTCGAGGGCGACGCCTCGCACTACACGCCGGTGCTCACGGCGGCGTAACCGGGCTCTCACCCTCCGTGCAGCGGGTGTCCGGATACTGGGCGGCCCCTCCGTGTGAGCGGACGGGCCGCCCAGACTGGCGGGGTTTTTGCCCGCCCATTGCCTTGCCCGGGAGAGCCGCGCCCATGCCCACCAGCACCACCACGGAGACGCCGCCGCAGGAACAGGCCGCCTCCGCCTCCCTCTCCCACGGCCTCAAGCAGCGCCATCTGTCGATGATCGCCCTGGGCGGTGTCATCGGCGCGGGTCTGTTCGTCGGCTCCGGCGCGGGCATCGCCGCCGCCGGCCCGTCCATCGTCATCGCGTACACGCTCTCCGGCCTGCTGGTGATGCTGGTGATGCGGATGCTGGGCGAGATGTCCGCCGCCCACCCCTCCTCCGGCTCCTTCTCCGCGCACGCCGAGCGGGCGATCGGCCCCTGGGCGGGCTTCGCCGCCGGGTGGTCGTTCTGGGTGCTGCTGTGCACGGCCGTCGGCCTGGAGGGCATCGGCGCCGCGCACATCGTCCAGGGCTGGCTGCCGGGCACCCCGCAGTGGATGTGGGTGGCCCTGTTCATGGTGGTGTTCTGCGGGGCGAACCTGGCCGCCGTGAAGAACTTCGGCGAGTTCGAGTTCTGGTTCGCCGCGCTGAAGGTCGGCGCGATCAGCCTGTTCCTGGTCCTCGGCGTGCTGGCCATCGCCGGTGTGCTCCCCGGCACGCACTCCCCCGGCGCCTCGAACCTGAGCGACTTCATGCCGCACGGCAACCAGGGCCTGCTGGTCGGGCTGCTCGCCTCCGTCTTCGCCTACGGCGGCCTGGAGACGGTCACCATCGCGGCCGCCGAGTCCGAGAACCCCGTCAAGGGCGTGGCGTCCGCCGTCCGCACGGCCATGTGGCGGATCGCCCTGTTCTACATCGGCTCGATGGCGGTCGTCGTCACCCTGGTCCCGTGGAACTCCAAGGAGGTCGTGGAGAAGGGCCCGTACGTCGCCACGCTCGACCACCTCGGCATTCCCGGCGCGGGCCGGCTGATGGACGTGGTCGTCCTGGTCGCCCTGCTCTCGGCGATGAACGCCAACATCTACGGCTCCTCGCGCATCGCCTACTCGCTGGTCGAGCGCGGCCAGGGCCCGAGGGCGCTGGCCAAGCTGTCCGGCGGTGTCCCCCGGATCGCGGTCCTCACCTCCTGCTTCTTCGGTTTCGTCTGCGTGCTGCTGAGCTACTGGCGCCCGAACGACGTCTTCCCGTGGCTGCTGAACATGATCGGCGCGGTCATCCTGGTCGTCTGGATCTTCATCGCCGTCTCCCAGTTGCTGCTGCGCCGCCGCATCGAGCGCGAGGCCCCCGGCCGGCTGGTCGTGCGCATGTGGGCGTTCCCGTGGCTGACCTGGGTGGCGCTGGCCGGCATGGTCGCGATCTTCGTGCTGATGGCCCGCGAGCCGGACACCCGCGTCCAGCTCTTCTCGACCGGCGGCATGACCCTGGTCCTGGCGGTCGTGGGCTACCTCTGGCAGCGGGCCCGCGCCAGGCGCTGAACCCGTCCCCCGGCAACGGCCCCCACGTGCGACACGTGGGGGCCTTTCTGCTGCCCCGCACTCTTGCTGCTAGCGTGTAGTTGCAAGTTAATTGCAATAAGGTTCCGGAGGGGATCACCCATGCCCGTCTACTCGCTGCCCGACCTGCCCTACGACTACTCCGCGCTCGCCCCCGTGATCAGCCCGGAGATCATCGAACTGCACCACGACAAGCACCACGCGGCCTATGTGAAGGGCGCCAACGACACCCTGGAGCAGCTCGCCGAGGCGCGGGACAAGGAGGCCTGGGGATCCGTCAACGGGCTGGAGAAGAACCTGGCCTTCCACCTCTCCGGGCACATCCTGCACAGCATCTACTGGCAGAACATGACCGGCCCGAAGGACGGCGGCGGCGAGCCGCTCGCGGCCGACGGCGTGGGCGAGCTGGCGGAGGCCGTCAAGGAGTCCTTCGGCTCCTTCGCCGCCTTCAAGGCCCAGCTCTCCAAGGCCGCGGCCACCACCCAGGGCTCCGGCTGGGGCGTGCTGGCGTACGAGCCGCTGAGCGGCCGGCTGATCGTGGAGCAGGTCTACGACCACCAGGGCAACGTCGGCCAGGGCTCCACCCCGATCCTGGTCTTCGACGCCTGGGAGCACGCCTTCTACCTCCAGTACCGCAACCAGAAGGCGGACTTCGTCGAGGCCATGTGGCAGGTCGTCAACTGGCAGGACGTCGCCCGCCGCCACCAGGCCGCGAGGTCCCGCGCCGACGTGCTCCTGACGGCTCCCTGAGAGCCCGCCGCTCGTCCTGCCTCGTGATCGTCTTCTCACCCTTCACGACGGCAGGCGGATGAAAGAGGACCCCCCGCGAGGACGTGACTCGCGGGGGGCCTCGGCGCCGGAAGGAGGTGCGCCACCCCGAGGGCTTTCGGCGGGAACGGGCCCGGCGCCGAGCGGCGCCGGGCCCGTACGCGGGGGATTCACAGGTTGCTGAAGTCCGGTCCCTTGGTGCGGGTCCGCTTGAGCTCGTAGAAGCCCGGTACCGAGGCCACGGCGACCGTGCCGTCCCACAGGCGGGCCGCCTCCTCGCCCTTCGGGGCGGGGGTGACGACCGGGCCGAAGAAGGCGATCTGCTCGCCGTCGGGGCCGGGCAGCGCGATGACCGGGGTGCCGACGTCCTGGCCGACCTTCTCGATGCCCTCCTTGTGGGAGGCGCGCAGCTCGGCGTCGTACTCGAAGTCCTGCTGCTCGGCGTAGTCGATGAGGCCGGCCGGCAGGCCGACGTCCGCGAGGGCGCCCGCGATGGCCTCCAGGGTCGGGCCCTCGCCGTTGTTGTGGATGCGGGTGCCGAGCGCGGTGTACAGCGGGCCGAGGATGTCGTCACCGTGCTTCTGCCAGGCGGCGGTGACCACGCGGACCGGCTGCCAGGCCTTGGTGGCGAGCATCTCCCGGTACTCCTCGGGCAGCTCGTCCAGCCTGTTCTCGTTGAGTACGGCGAGGCTCATGATGTGCCAGCGGACCTCGATGTCGCGGACCTTCTCCACTTCGAGCACCCAGCGGGACGTCATCCAGGCCCACGGGCACAGCGGGTCGAACCAGAAGTCGACGGGGGTCTTGCCGGACTCGGACATGGCTCTCCTCAGCGAAAGACTCTTTTCACGCCTCAACGACGTCCTCGCGACCCGCATTCCCTGCTGCCCGCTGTCAGGGGCACATGGCAGGATCGGTCCTGTTCAGGTCATCCATGCGACCACAAGGGAGTGCCGTCCGTGCCCGGTGAGAATCTGTCCCGTGACGAGGCCCGGGAGCGGGCCGCCCTGCTGTCCGTCGACGGGTACGAGGTGTCCCTGGACCTCAGGTCCGCAGTCGGCGACGGGGACGGCGAGCCGCGCACGTTCCGCTCGGTGACCACGATCCGCTTCCGCTGCAACGAGCCGGGCGCGGCCTGCTTCGCCGACCTGATCGCGCCGAGTGTGACCTCGGTGTCGCTCAACGGCCGGGACCTGGACCCGGGCGAGGTCTTCGACGGCTCGCGGATCGCGCTGGAGGACCTGGCCGCGGAGAACGAACTGGTGGTGGACGCGCAGTGCGCCTACTCCCGCACCGGTGAGGGCCTGCACCGCTTCGTCGACCCCGAGGACGGCGAGGTCTACCTGTACACCCAGTACGAGCCGGCCGACGCCCGCCGGGTGTTCGCGAACTTCGAGCAGCCGGACCTCAAGGCGCCGTACCGCTTCGAGGTGCGGGCGCCCGAGGGCTGGACGGTGTGGAGCAACGGCGCGGGTGAACTCGCCGACGGCGTCTGGCGGTTCGCGGAGACCAAGCCGATCTCGACGTACATCACGTGCGTGGTGGCGGGGCCGTACCACTATGTGACGGATTCCTACGAGCGGGTGTTCGAGGACGGCACCAAGCTGGAGATCCCGCTCGGCGCGATGTGCCGCAAGGGTCTCGCCCCGCACTTCGACGCCGACGACGTCTTCCTGGTCACCAAGCAGGGCCTGGACTTCTTCCACGACCACTTCGACTACCCGTACCCGTTCGGGAAGTACGACCAGGCCTTCGTGCCCGAGTACAACCTGGGCGCGATGGAGAACCCGGGCCTGGTGACCTTCCGCGAGGAGTACATCTTCCGCGGCAAGGTGACGCAGGCGTCGTACGAGGGTCGGGCCAACGTCGTCCTGCACGAGATGGCGCACATGTGGTTCGGCGACCTGGTCACCATGGAGTGGTGGGACGACCTGTGGCTGAAGGAGTCCTTCGCCGACTTCATGGGCACGTTCGGATGCGTGGGCGCGACCCGCTTCAAGAACGCCTGGATCACCTTCGCCAACCGCCGCAAGGCCTGGGCGTACCGCGCGGACCAGCTGCCGTCGACGCATCCGGTCACGGCGGACATCCGTGACCTGGAGGACGCCAAGCTGAACTTCGACGGCATCACCTACGCCAAGGGCGCCTCGGTGCTCAAGCAGCTGGTGGCGTACGTCGGCCAGGACGCCTTCCTGGAGGGCGCGCGGCGCTACTTCAAGCGTCACGCGTACGGCAACACGCGCCTGGGCGACCTGCTGTCGGTGCTGGGCGAGACCAGCGGCCGGGACATGTCGGCGTGGGCGCGCTCCTGGCTGCAGACGGCCGGGGTCAACTCCCTGACGCCGCAGGTGCTGCTGGACGCTGAGGGCAGGGTGGCCGAGGTGGCGGTGGTGCAGGAGGCGCCGGAGGCGCACCCGGAGCAGCGTCCGCACCGGATCGCGGTGGGCCTGTACCGGCGTACGCCCGAGGGCGCGCTGGAGCGGTACGCGCGCGTGGAGACGGACGTGCACGAGCCGCGCACGGTCGTCGCGGACCTGGCGGGCGCCGAGGCCCCGGAGCTGGTCCTGGTCAACGACGACGACCTGACGTACTGCAAGATCCGCTTCGACGCCACCTCGCTGGCGACGCTCAAGGAGAGCCTGGGCGCGCTGACCGACCCGCTGGCGCGGGCGCTGTGCTGGTCGGCTCTGTGGAACATGACCCGGGACGCGCTGCTGCCGGCGCGGGACTTCGTCGGTCTGGTGCTGCGGTTCGCGGGCCGCGAGTCCGACATCGGGGTGCTGCAGATGCTGCACGCGTGGGCGGACTCGGCGCTGGTGCACTACGCGGCGCCCGAGTGGCGGGAGGCCGGCGGTGAGCTGCTGGCGCAGGGCGCGCTGCGGGAGCTGGAGGCGGCCGAGCCGGGCAGTGAGCACCAGCTGGCGTGGGCGCGTTTCTTCGCGACGGTGGCGTCCGGCGAGACGGACCTCGCCCTGCTGAAGCGCCTGCTGGACGGCGCGGAGACCATCGACGGCCTGGAGGTGGACCAGGAGCTGCGCTGGGCGTTCCTGGAACCGCTGGCGGCGCACGGCGTGGCCGACGAGCCGGTCCTCGCGGCCGAACTGGCCCGCGACGACACGGCGTCCGGCAAGCGCCACCAGGTCCGCTGCCTGGCGGCCCGCCCGTCGGCGGCGGTCAAGGCGCAGGCGTGGGCGCAGGTGGTGGAGTCCGACGCGCTGTCGAACGCGCTGGTGGAGGCGACGATCGCGGGCTTCGGCCGGCCCTCGCAGCGGGAGCTGACGGCGCCGTACGCGGAGAAGTACTTCGCCGTGATCGAGCGGGTGTGGCGGGAGCGGTCGATCCAGATCGGCATGGACGTCGTACGGGGCCTGTTCCCGGCGCTGCAGGACCGGCCGGAGACGCTCGAGGCGACGGACGCCTGGCTTCAGGCGCACCGGGACGCGGCGCCGGCGCTGCGCCGGCTGGTGCTGGAGGCGCGGGACGACCTGGCGCGGGCGCTGCGCGCACAGGAGTGCGACGCGACGGCGGTCGCCGACTGACACCGACTGACACCGGCCGACCTTTGGCCTGAGCTTGGGCCGCCGGTGACCGTTACGGAATTCGGTCAATCGGAACCGTAACCCCTGGTCCGCACCCGATCGGACCAGGGGTTTCCCGTCCCTACTCGGCATACGAACACCTGACCTTTAGTCCCCTCTTGTCCGCATTCTTCGACGGCCGTGTAACAGCGGTTAAAGGTGGGACCCGGGGCGGGAATCCCGACGCCATGACGCACAACACCCCGCTCTCCCCCCGCCCCCTCCGCCACCTCTCCGAGGTCCACCGCCGCGTCCTGACGGCGGCCCAGCTCCGCTCCCACGGAGTGACGACGGCCGAACTGGCCGAGCACTGCCGCCCCGGCGGCCCCTGGCAGCAGCTGCTGCCGAACGTGGTCCTCCTCCACCCCGGCCCCGCCACGAGCGAGGAGCGTCTGCACGGGGCGCTGCTGTACGCGGCCCGCGAGTCCGTGCCGGGCGTCCCGGCCCAGCCGACGGCGGAGGAACCGCACCGCCCGGTCTACGCGGAGGCGATGATCACGGGCCTCGCGGCCCTCACCCTCTACGGCTTCTCCGCCACCCCGCCGCTGCTCTCCCTGAACCACGTGGACGTCCTGGTCCCCCGCCTGCGCCGGATCCGCACCACGGGCTACGTCCGTGTCCTGCGCACCCCCGCCCTGCCCACGCCCAACGCGGTGACGGGGCTGCCGGTGGCGCCGGTCCCGCGGGCGCTGGCGGACGCCGTGGCGGAGCTGACGGACGCGGAGGCGGTACGGCGGCTGCTGACCGAGGCGGTGCGCGGCGGCCACTGCGAACCGGCCGCTGTCGTACGGGAGTTGACCAACGCGAAGCTGCTCAACCGTCCGCACGTGGTGAACGCGGTGGACGCGCTCGTGGCGGAGGGCCGCTCGATCGCCGAGGACCGCCTGTACCGGATGGTCGGCGAGTACGGCCTGCCCGACCCGGTCTGGAACGTCGACCTGCGGCTGCCCGGCGGCCCGCACCTCGGCGGGCTGGACGCGTACTGGCCGGACCAGGCGGTGGCGGTGGAGCTCGACACGAGGGCGCCCCGGCAAGGCCATCGGCAGGACGACGACGCGCTGTGGTCGGAGTACGCCCGCAAGCGCGAGCACCTCGAACGCCTCGGGATCACGGTCGTGTACCTCACGCCGAAGAAGCTCAGGGACGCGATGGAGCAGCAGGCGGCGGTGGTCCGCACGGCCCTGATGGCCTCGGCGGACCGTGACCCGGCCGCCTACGTCGTGGTGCTTCCCCGGTAGTGACGGACCGGGACGCACCGGGAGGGCCGCAGCGAGCCCTCAGGAGGGGAGAGGAGGGGCCACCGGGCGATTCCGGTGGCCCCTCCTCGTGCGTCGCGCCGGCCCACCGGTTCACCCGAACGGACGAGCCTCGCGGGCGGTGCGGGCCGGGCCACGAAAGATGAGAGGTATGCGACATACCCGGACAGCCGCGTGTTCGGCGGCCCTCCTGCTCGCCACGGCCTGCCTCGTCGCCGCCCCCGGGACGGCACAGGCGGTGCCCCCGGCAGCCGTGGGCTATGTGGCCCTCGGTGACTCCTACTCCGCCGGGCTCGGTGCCGGCGACTACCTCCCCACCGGCACGAACTGCAGGCGCAGCGGCCGCGCGTACCCGGTCCTGTGGGCCTCGGCGCACAAGGTGGCGTCCTTCGCCTTCCCCGCGTGCAACCACGCCCGGACGGGCGACGTCCTGTCCGGCCAGCTCGGTGCGCTCGGCGCGGGCACCAGGCTGGTCACCCTCACCGTCGGCGGCATGGACGCGGGTTTCGGCGTCGTGATGACGACCTGCGCACTGGGCGGCACCAGCCGCTGCCTGTCGGCCGTCACCGCCGCCCGAGCCACGGTGGACAGCTCCCTCGGGGACAACCTGGACCGGCTCTACTCGGCCATCAGGGACCGGGCTCCCGCCGCCCACGTCGTGGTGCTCGGCTATCCGCACCTGTACCACCTCAGAGGCACCTGCGAAATGGGCCTCCAGGACAGTGCGCGCGCCGCCATCGACGACGGTGTCGACCACCTCGACGCGTTGATCGCCCGCCACGCCGCCGCCCACGGGTTCACTTTCGCCGACGTCCGGGCAGCCTTCGCCGGCCACGAGATCTGCTCCGCGGCCCCCTGGCTGCACAGCGTCGAGGTGCTGGCCCCCACCGAGTCGTACCACCCCACGGCATCGGGCCAGTCGCTCGGCTACCTCCCGGCGTTGGACCGGGTCTCCTGACGGGGTCCTGACAGGCCACGCCGTACGCTCTCGCCCATGTCCGCCGAATCCGTGACCCTGCGCCCCGTCGACGAGGACGACCTCCCCCTGCTGGAACGCTTCCTCACCGAGCCGGAGACGGCGGGGCCGTTCCAGTGGTACGGCTACACCGACCCGCGGCGGTTCCGGCAGCGCTGGGCGGAGAACCGGCTGCTCGGTGAGGACGGCGGCCAGCTCGTGGTCACCGCCGGCGACGAGGCGCTGGGGTTCGTCGCCTGGCGGAAGGTCGTCGTCACGGCCTCCACCTACTGCTGGAACATGGGCGCCCAGCTGCTGCCCGAGGCCCGCGGCCGGGGCCTCGGCACCCGGGCCCAGCTACAGCTCGTCCGGTACCTCTTCGCCCACACACCCGTGATGCGGATCGAGGCCGACACCGAGGCCGAGAACATCGCCGAGCAGCGGGCCCTGGAGAAGGCCGGGTTCACCCGCGAGGGCGTACTGCGGGGCATCGTCTTCCGGAACGGCCGGTGGCGCGACGGCGTCGCCTACAGCGTGCTGCGCGACGACCCGCTGCCCACCGACGTGTGAGGCGTACACCTCGTCGAGGAGGGCGGCGTAGGCCGCGATCATGCGGGTGCGGCTGAAGCGCTCGCGGGCGGCCTCCAGGGCCGGGGCGAGCCCGGTGCGCCCACCGGCCGCGGCGGACCAGGCCAGGGCGATCGCGGCCGGGTCCGGCGGGGTGACGAAGCCCAGGCCCTCGACGATCGACGCGCTGTCACCGACGTCGGTCGTCACCGGGACCGCGCCGCACATCATGCCCTCGATCAGGCACAGCGGCGCCGCCTCCCCGGAGACGGAGGTCAGGGCGACGACGTCGGCGGCGGCGTACACGGCCGGCATGTCGTGCCGTACGCCGAGCAGGTGCACCCGGTCGGTGAGCGACGGCGCGTCGGCGAAGGCGTCGGCGAGGTCCGCGCTCAGCCCGGAGTTGCCGGCGGTCATCCCGGCACCGCACATCAGCACGTGCCCGCCGCCCTCCCGGGCCAGCCAGGCGCGGGCCGCCCGGAGCAGCAGGGGGACGTTCTTCATCGCGGCGTACCGGGCCGCGAAGACGACCACCGGCGCCCGGTCTGCGATCCCGAGGGAGGCGCGCAGGGCGAGGCGGGCGGCCGGGTCCGGGCGGAAGCGGAGCAGGTCGACACCGTTGGGGATGACGTGCAGCAGCCGGCCCGGGATGCCGGCGGCCTCGTAGGCGGCCCGGGTGGACTCGGCGCAGCACACGCACGCGGCCACCGTGCCGTCGGCGATGGCGGCCTTCAGCTCGTCGAGGGCGGGGCCCTGGTTCTCCGGGTCGGAGCGGTGCAGACAGACCACGACCGGGCGCCGGGGCAGACCGGCCTGGTTGAGCAGGGCCAGCGGCTGCTCCTTCAGGGAGAGGATCACATCCGCCCCGGCCATCGACCGAGCCGTTCCGGCCAGCTCGGGTCCGCTGAAAGCATTCGCCGCGAGCGAGCCGTCCACCAGGCCCGCGCTGCGGCCGAGCGAGGTGACGCCGACCCCGCCGGCCGTCAGCGCCCGGTAGCAGTGGTCGTCCTCCATGCGCTGCCGGGTGGCCTCGCGATGAACCTCGCCATGGATACTGAGCACCTGGTGGGACTGGCCGCCCTCGGCCAGTCCCAGTACGACGTCACTGTGCACGATCCGGGCTCCTCCGGAGAAGAAGCCCTCGTAGACCGACAGCACACGCAGTCCGTGCCTCGCGCGCACGCGACCACCCGCCTTGCATAAATGATCGAGAAGATCGAGCCATCCCCGTCCAAAGCGGGATAGCCGATATGAGGCGGTACAGACATTGCGTCCGGGTTAACACGGAATGACGTGGATGAAACGGTGGCTAACAGAATTCCCCGTCGATCACCGACTGCATGTCGCCGGCCCAGTCGCCGTTGAAATTGAAGGCGATCGCATGGCCGCCGTCCGCCGTGGTCATCGCCGAGGACGCGGACCCGTGAATGCCGCCGTTGTGACCCCAGACATGAACACCGCAGGTCAGCCGGGTGTCCATGAGCCCAAGGCCGTAGCGCGTGTTCGGGATGCCCGTCGCCTCGACGGTGGTCTTCATTTCCTTCAGCTGCTTCGGCGGCAGGAGTTTTCCGCGGAGCAGGGCGCTGTAGAAGCGGTCCAGATCGGCGGAGTCGGAGATCATTTCACCGGCCGACGAGGCCAGGGACGGATTCAGGGTCGTGACGTCGTACACCGGACCCGTCGGATCGAGGAATTTCGAGTAGGCGCGGCTGCTCGGGCGGGGCACGGTGGTCCGGGTGCCGGGAAGGAAGGTGCCCCGCAGCCGCAGCGGCGCGATGACGCGGCGCTCGATCTCGGTGGCGTACGAGTGGCCCGTCACCTTCTCGATCACCATTCCGGCCAGGACGTAGTTGGTGTTGGAGTACTTCCAGGCCGTGCCCGGCGCGAAGTACGGCTCGTGCTTCATGGCGATCGTCACCAGCTCGCCCGGGGCGAACGTGTCGTAGCGGTGCCGGGAGAAGCCGTCCGCGGTGAAGAACGCCCGGTCGAAGTCCGCGTCGCCGGTGTAGTCGAAGATGCCGCTCGTGTGGTTCAGCAGCTGCCGCACCGTGATGTGGCGGCCGTCGTGGCCGTGCCCGTGGACGACGCCGGGCAGCCACTTCTCCACCGTGTCGTCCAGCGACAGCCGGCCCTCGGCCTCCAGCTGGAGCAGGACGGTGGCGACGAAGGTCTTGGTGATGCTGCCGACGCGGTACCGGTCGGCGGTGGAACGCGGCGCGCCCGTGCGGCGGTCGCCCACGCCGGCGGTGGCGGACCAGGTGCCGTGGCCGTCCTTCGCGGTGGCGGTCACCCCGGGCACCCCGGCCGCGACCGCGGCGTCGATGGCCTTGCGGGTGCCGGCGTGGGAGTGCCCGCCTGCGGGGTGGGCGCCGGTGGCGGCCACGGCCGGAGCCGCGAGGGCCGCCGTGACGAGCAGGGCGGCGGCGCCCACCAGGGTCGTGCGTACGCGCATGTCTTCCCCCAACCTGTGCTGTTCGGTGCGGTCAGGGGAGGAAACTTTCCAGGAATGCGCGAAGGTTGCTCTGCGATAGGCCGGTTGGGTGATATTCAGCCCTTTTTCAGCACCAGCTCCGTGTTCCGGTCGGCCGCGCTGCCCGCGAGGGTCTTGCCGGCGCCCGGGGCGTTGTAGGCCAGCTCGCGGTAGAGGGCGGCGAGCCCGGTCTGGGAGAGGTCGGCGAAGTCGGTGCGGTGCGGGGCGGCGGACTCGATCAGGGTGGTGAACAGGGAGACGGTGCCGTCCTTGTTGTCCACCAGCTCGATGATGCGGGCCAGGTGGGGGTGGTCGATGTGCGAGGCGGTGGAGATCTCCCAGAAGGAGCGGCCGCCGGAGGCCTGGTGCGGGGTGATGACGTTCCGGTGGACGTGCCCGTTCACCCAGGCCAGCACGTTGGCGTGGGCGGACAGGACCGAGACCACCTCGGCGCCGCTGTGCCGCTTCTCGCCGGGGCGGGCCGGGTCGGGGCGGGTGTTGTCCATCGACGTGCTGGTGTGGTGGCTGAAGACGACGGCGTAGGAGTCCTTGTTGTCCTTCAGCGTCCTGGCCAGCCAGTCCAGCTGGGCGGTGCCGACGGAGCCCTCGTAGTGGCCGCCGGCGTCGGTGGTGTCGAGGCTGATGCCGATGACGTCGCCGGAGATGCGGAAGGCGTAGTACTGGGTGCCCGCGTCGAGGTTCGCCGAGGAGTAGCCGTGCCCGACCGGGCCGTGGCCCTGGTGGGCGGGGTCGAGGTGGGCCTTGAGGTAGTCGGCGGGGGTGTAGGGGGCGCGCTTCTCGTCCGGCGTGACCGAACGCATGGAGCGGGCGTGGGCCTTGAGGAAGTCGCGGTAGCCGGTGCCCTTGGGGTCGGTGCCGTTGTTGATGGAGGCCAGGAGTTTCCTGGCGTCGGCGGCCGGGACGTCCATGAGTTTCCTGCCGCCGATGGCCGCCTCGGCGAGGTAGGGGTCGCCGTGGGAGCCGTAGGCGCCGAGCGCGAGGGCGTCGTGGTTGCCGACGGTGGAGTACCAGGGCAGGTGGAGACCGGGGCTCTGCACCTCGCGGATCGCGGCGGCCAGGAAGCCCTTCAGCTGCGGGAAGCCGAGCGTCTTGTCGTGGTCGCGGAGGGCGGTGTCGGGCTGCCAGTACTGCTGCAGACCGCTGTTCTGCACGCCCTCGTAGTGCCGGGGGTCACCGGAGTTGGGGCTGATGCGGCCACCGCTCATCACCTTCATGAACCACTCCAGCTCGGAGTGGGCGTTGTTGTCGGTGTTGTCGCCGGTGGTCATGACGAAGTGGAGCGGGGCGCCGGTGACGGGGGCACCTCGCAGCGCGTTGACCCGCTCGACGAGCGAGACGGCGCCGGGCACGGTGAGCGCCTCCTGCGGCCGCCAGGCATGCGGGTCCGCCGCGCGCAGGAACTCCCAGCGCAGCGGGTGCTGAACGTCCATCAGGTGCAGGTCGGTGAACTGCACGAACGTGGCGAGGGCGCGGCGGCGGCTCGCGCGGCCGGACGTGGGCGTGGCCAGCTCACCGCGCACCACGCGCGCCCAGCCGGGCCCGTCGCCGAGCCGCCGGTAGCCGGAGCTGTTCCGGGGCGCGGAGACGGAGGCGAGCGTGGTGCCCTTGGTGTAGGGGGCGAGCGGGGCCGCCGCGGTGGCCTGCCGGGAGCGGGCGACCGGCGCCGCGGCGGTGGCGGCCTCGCTGTCGGTGGGGCGGAGGGCGTAGCCGACGCCCGCGGAGAGCGAGACCGCTCCGGCGGCGGCGAGCACGGTGCGGCGGTTGACCTCCAGAGCGGAGGCGGCGACAGAGCGTATGCGCGACATTGGCGCGATCTCCCCGAGTGCGAACGCGTCGGCAGTGGTCGCGGGCCGTCGCCGTCGCGAACGCCCCGCTCGCTCTGGATCGTTGGCACCGGGAATGACCTGTGTGTGAACGCGGCGGCAACGCGCAGCGCCCATCACCGTACGTGGATCACGGCGTGGGGGTCGCGGTCATGGAGTGGATCGCGCGCGGCCCAGGGGATGTCACTCCTCGTTCATCTGCTGGGGCAGGGGACGGGTTCCGGCGGTGAGGTGCCCGTTCGCGGGGCGTTCCCGCCAGAGACGCAGGGCGGTGTCGACCAGGGGCACCCGGTTCAGGTCCGGCACGACCGAAAGGTCCCGCCATGCGGCGAAGTCGGTGGACCCGCCGACCTCGTACCGGAGTTCACCGCCGAGGACCTCCCCTTCGTAGAC
Organism: Streptomyces sp. NPDC001093; assembly: GCF_040298985.1. Classification (NCBI taxonomy): domain Bacteria; kingdom Bacillati; phylum Actinomycetota; class Actinomycetes; order Kitasatosporales; family Streptomycetaceae; genus Streptomyces; species Streptomyces sp. NPDC001093. The sequence continues at coordinate 20,824 of NZ_JBEPBF010000148.1, forward strand.
GAGACGCAGGGCGTGGTGGTCGGTACGACGAGGGTGCCGGCGCCGGCCCAGGGTCAACCGGAACGAGTCCACGCCGAGCAGACCGGTCACCTCGATGCGGTAACCGGTCTCCTCCGCGACCTCGCGGCGGACGGTGTCGTACGGGTCCTCGCCGTGCTCCATACCGCCACCGGGCAGCACCCACTCCGGGGTTCCGTCGGGACCGGGGGAACGTGCGAGCAGGATCTGTCCGTCACGGACGCACACGGCGTAGGCCGCCACCCTCAAGTTCCGTCGCATCCCAGGGACGTTAGCCCGGAACGTCCGGATTCGCCGGTGAATATTCGGGCGCGGACCAGCGCAGCGGCAGGGCGGCCGGGGTCCACAGGGCCTCGGTGAGAGTGAAGCGGACGGTGCGCTCGCCGGCCGCCGTGAACTCGGCGCGGGCCTCGCCGGTGAGCTGGAGGGTGGCGCCGGTGGTCCAGTCGAGGAAGAGCAGTCCGGCGCGGGGGTCGCTGCGCAGATTGCCGAGGGTGAGGAACATGGCGTTGCCGGGATAGTCGGGCCAGGCCAGTTCGCGCGGGGACGCGACCTGGACGAAGCCGGGGTTGCCGCCGCGGTGACTGGCGTCGGCTCCGGCGGAGTGGGCGGTGGCCAGGAAGAAGGTGTCGGCCTCGTGGATGAACTCCGTGTGCCGCGGGTCGAGTTCGGTCAGGCGGTGGGGGCTGCCTGGTGTGCGGTCGCCGAGTGTCTCGTACGTCTCCCTGCGCTGGATGTGTCTGGGGCAGTTGGAGAAGACCTGGTCCGCCTCTACGGCGAAGCCGCGGGGGGTCGGTCTCAGCCGGCCGTTGAGGCGCATGCGGCGGCGGGTGCGGGGGTCCAGGGCGATGGTGCCTATCGGGGTGCCGGGGGTGTTGAGGGCTGTGGTGAGTGGGTCGCCGTTCGGGTCCGGGCCGCCGGATCCATGCCCGGCACTGGTGACGACCGACATCTGTCTCGGCCCCGTGGCCCGGACGAAACCCGGAGCCCCCGTGAGCGCCGACGCCCACACCCTCCCCGTCCCCGGGTCCGCCGCTCCCACCACCAGCAGTGGCTGGAGCTCCAGGAACGCCGCCGCGATCGGCTTGATGTCCTGGCCGAGGGAGCGGCCCACGTGGTCGGCGCGGTCGCGGACGCCCATCAGGTCCTGCACGGCGAGCGAGCCCGCGTGATAGGTGCCCATGGTTAGAAGAAACCGCAGGTCGGCGCGTCCGAGTGGGGCGCCGGGGCCCCGTCGGGGCCGAGGGGGGCGGCGATCTCCAGGCGGATGCCGTCCGGGTCGTGGAAGAAGATCCCGCCCGAGGTCCCGCCCTCGCGGTGGGCGACCACGCCGTCGTGGGCGAAGTCCACGCCGGCCGCCCGCAGCGCGGTCTCGTACTCCCGGACGCGGTCGATCGAGTCGACCGTGAGGGCGAGGTGGTGCAGCCCGGGGCGACCGCTGTCGTACGTCCCCCGCGCCTGCTGCCAGAGGGTGACGAGCGGGGCGCCGCCGCTCTCCCCCAGCATCGCCCAGCGCTGGTCGTCCTCCTTGCCCTCGGCGAGCACGGCGAAGCCGAGGAGGTCGCGGTACAGGGCGAGCGAGCGGTCGAGGTCGGTGACGTTCAGACCGGCGTGCGCGATGCGCGGAGTCATGGGGTTCCCCTTCGAGCTGTTACCTAACCTTCGTCATCCAGGTTAGAAGGTTAGTACCCGAAGGTCAACCACTCACATACAATTGAGCGGTTAGACGAAAGGAGAGCCCGATGAACGCCCCCCGCGACCCCCGCCCCCTCACCGGCGAGCCCCTCGCGCTCGACCTGCTCAACACCCGGTGGAACCGGGAAGGCGTCACCCAGGACCTGCTCGACGGCGCCGACGGGCTGGCGGTGTGGCTCGCGAGCAACGGGCTGGCCGGGGAGCACGATGCCGGCGCGGAGACGCTGGAACATCTGCGTGAGGCGCGCGACGCGATCAAGGAGGCGGTGCACGGGACACCGGCCCAGGCCGCGCCGCTCGTGGACGCCGTACTGGCGCACGGGCGGATCCGGGCCCGGCTGACCCCCGACGGCCCCGCCGAGGAGCCGGAGTTCACCGATCCGTCGTGGGGGCCCGCCTGGCTCGCCGCCCGGAACTACCTGGACCTGATCACCCGGGCCCCGGAGCGCATCCGGACCTGCTCCGGCGGCAGCTGCATCCTGCACTTCTTCGACACGTCCCGGAACGGCACCCGCCGCTGGTGCTCGATGGCCGCGTGCGGCAACCGCGCGAAGGCGTCCCGGCACTACGCGCGCTCGAAGGACAACTGACCGCGCCATCACGGGTCATACGGGCCACCCCCGCCCTGGTCACGGCCTGCCGGTGGGCGCCTTGCCGCTCGGGCAGGTCAGGTGCCGGGACCTGGGCAGCGCCTCGGTGATCCAGGCACGGTCGGCGGCCACACGGGTGTCCCCGACGGCCCACAGGCTCGCGTTCCGCCGTCCCACGCCGACCTGGACGAGTACGTGCTGGCCCGCGCGCGCGGCCGGTTGCGCGCCGCCGTCGAGCAGGAAGCTGACCCGGGCCGGGCCGTGCGCGGGCTTGTAGGAGCGGATCACGGTCAGCGTGATCCGGGACCACGGGGACGGCTTCTGCGGCTCCACCTCGGCCACGGTGCCCTCCACGACCAGCCGGGAGCAGGCCAGGTCGCGTTCCGGGTCGGACGGGCGCCCGCCGTCCCCGGAGACCCTGGCCCGTGCGTCGCCCGCGCTCTTGCCCGCGGCACTCGCGCTGTTGTCGTCCGAGGCACCGGAGTGCGTCACCATCCAGCCGAACCCGACGACCAGGGCGAAGGCCGCGGCCCCGGCGAGCGACCCGAACGCGATCCGCAGCGCCCGGCGCGGTCCGGAGGGCCGGCCGGGGCGCGGAGGCCGGCGC